>JAFLCP010000290.1 GCA_017303505.1 Planctomycetota bacterium
TTAGGAGCGTTTAATGCACAGAAATTTGCTCACTAGAAACAGTCATCGAAGTCTCACTAATTGGTGCATCCCTCTCCTGGTTTTGCTAGCATTGTCAGCCGACGTTAGGGGACAAACCTCATCAATCTCAGCTGATGGAGTTGTCTCCGAATTGCCATTTTCCTCGGATCTCACGGTCTGGCCCAATCTTGAAAGTCATGCCAACAGCGACTCATGGCTTGCGTTGAATCATGACCAGCTGCAAATGATGAAACCTCGAGTTTTGTTGATTAACTTCTCCAACGACCACTCGGCTGATAAGTGTCTTGATCTAGCGAGAAAAATTATCACAGCCCTCGCAGAGAGCTCGAGGTATCAGGGGTACAACAACGCCGCAGCACCCATATTTTTAGAGTATGAGATTTTTCACTTTGTCGATCTGCGAGATTCGACACAGGCCAATGGCAATAGTTTGAAGCTTCCCGTCAAAGATCCGAAGGCTCGCTCTGGTTTTAATGTCAAATACGATGCATTCTTCTCGACAGAGTTCGCCGAACAACTCAATATCCGAGATGCTAAGAACCCTAATGCTCCACTCACTGTGACTGAGTTGTTGGAGCGAGGATGGGTTCATGAAGTATGGTTTTTCGAATCGGGGAATGGCAACTCCCGGATTCACTCTGGCGCATACGAGGTGGTCGAGTTAAAGCCGCAATACGATAAGAGTTTTAAGAAAATAGACAACCAATACGTTCAAGCTGGTAATGGTGGTGATTCTGAACAACGCTGGACGGGACGCAGTTGTCGTATCGGCTGCATCAATGCATCTCGAGGAGTTGGATGCTACCTAGAGAGTTTGGCTCACGGATTAGAGGGGACGTCATCCTCCCAAGCGATCCCGTATTTTACGGAGTACTTTCGAGAATATGCTGGGTATGATCTTCAAGAGAAGTATCAGTTACCTTTCGAAAGTTTCTATTCGCTTGACTATCGCACGGGAGACTTGCAGTATCCCACATCCAGTTCGCTGCAGGTGGTGCATGCTGGCAAGAAATTCGTTGTGAATGGTTATGTTGCCGTTGGAGGAAACGCACATTTTCCGCCTAACGGACGTAAGCACTACGATCTCGACAATAGCGATCCTGTGTTATCGACCATTGAAGATTGGCGAATTGGAAGTGGGCCGGGGGGCGAAGATGTGCGGCAACCATTTACGAGTGCGAAGTTTGAACGCTATCGAGATCTAGCGCCCGATTGCATGGGAAGATGGCTGGTTTATTGGCGCCAGAATATGCCAGGCCTAAATAACCGTCAAAAAGACAATGCCGGGAAACCTATGAAGAACTGGATCCCCTTCCTATTCTATTGAAATGGCGTGGTTCTCGTCCGTACGGTCTGCATTCAATCTCCCTAGATTCTTGTGGGCGCGCGAAAGAACTTTAATTTGCAGGTTTCTCTGCCCCTACTTTTTTGGGCCGTTGCATCCATTCGATATAGTATTCACCTTCTTTCAGTTGAACTGCTTGAACGATACCAAAGCAAACATCAATCTCTGATGATAGCGATTCGAATAACAAGGCTGGAGCAGCCGAATAGTTGCATTCATGTTTTTCTGCAGGCAACTTGGCAAGAGTTGAATACTCTTTATCCTCCAAAAATGGAATAAAAACGGCGAGTCGAATCGGCTCAGCAAATCGTTTCCAGCCTCCGAAATCGTCGACTTCGTTGTGCGAAATCAAATTCGCATCCAACAACTGCTGCACAAAAGTCTTGGTCGTAAGTTGAAAGGCAAACTCATATTCGCCTGATTCGTTCCGCTTCGCCAAAACGGTCTGAAGGATTAGGGCATGCTTATCGGCGAGAGCTTTTTGTGGTGAAGCTTGTTCGATCGCGTCGTAGAATTTTCCAGGATAAGCAAGAAGATAGGCTTGGTAAGCCGACTTCATTTGCCCTCCCGTTTTAGTGTAATGAAAACTCAAATTGATTCCATCTTCGGTGCGTTGAATTCGTGTACCGCTCAAGTACGACTCCACGATAGGTGCGCAGTGCTGTGCCTGCAGTTGAACCGTTGATGAGAAGAAAAGCGAAAGTAGGCAAATGGCAATCAAACCTGGTCGCATCATTAGAAATTCCTGGGGGGCAAAACGATCCACTTGGAAATCTGGATAGAGGATCGAAATGGATATTCTTCCAGTATGAAGATTGTAATAGTCGCATTCCAGCGGAACTTAGACTTCAGAGTTCAATTCTTCGCAAAGTTACTGGGCATTGGTTCGAATCGCCGCGCGACATCTTCGTTTGCCCCTTCTAGCCAGATAAAGTTTGGGTTGAGTTGAATGATGCGGAAAGGTGGATCTGACAGCGAAACTCCTCCAGCGAAAAGGCCGTAAAAGGAAAGTACTAATCCAACGACCATGATCGCGCCAAAAAAGGGTGAAAAGAGCATCAGAAGAATTCCCAAAAAGAGCAACACCAACCCCGTGCCGGTAATACGCCAGCCTTTGTTCCTCCTGGCACCGTAACGGCCGTTGGCTTCAAGCCAAGCTAGGGAGAGAGGTATCTTGAGATTGAGTTGCTCACCAGCGAGTTGTTCCAAGATGACAAACTCGGCTGATACCTCACCACCAGGAGTTCCGACAGGGGCTGCTCGTTCGAGCATGCGTCGGTTCAGAGTGTATCGATGGGTGGTAGGGGCACCCGTCTTTAAGCAGACATCCGGAAATTGATGTTTCTCACGGCTCAAGGCCAAGATGCCTCGATCATTATAGATTCCGATTCCCGAGTAAAGAACCTCAAGATCGCTGGCGGAAGACCAAATAGAGTCTTTAGAGGAAGAGTTAGGTGTTGTCATTTTCCGGCGATTGCCCGCTTGCTAATAATTTGATGCAATTTGAATGCTTCTGAGCATTACTTCAGAGACGCATCATACCATTCAGAAATGACATTGCAAAATTGTCGTAAGACTGGAGAAGTGGCCAAGCTTATTTGTGAAAAAACTCTCTTAGGCTTCGTCGCTCGCTCCATTTAGAAACCAAACGTGTTTCTGAAGTTCGACGGAAGTTCCCTGACCGTATAGATGTTGCGAATTTGGGCTATACGATTTATCGCTACATTTCTCTACACTGCGACGCAAACAATCGAAGTTAAGTAATTCCATTTCTAAACCCTGCTCAACCACGGCCCGCGCGCGATGTTGGGGTAAATAAATAGTCTAGCGCGATCCCATATTCTTTGGTAGACCATTACTTAATACAAGAGCCTAGAACCACGATGGTTGCAGAGTCTTGTAAAAAGGAGTTC
>JAFLCP010000291.1 GCA_017303505.1 Planctomycetota bacterium
CTGTCGACGAGTTCCATCATGTGTCTGTGAGCGACGACAATCGGCTTGGCGAGTTTGTGAGACAATTAATCGAACGCGACAAAACGCACCTGATTGCTATGACGGGCAGCTACTTCCGAGGCGATGCCGCGGCCGTGTTGATGCCTGAAGATGAGCGTCGCTTCGTAACGGTGACATACACCTATTACGAGCAGCTCAGTGGATATGAGCATCTCAAGCAACTGGATATTGGGTACTATTTCTACTCAGGTAATTACCTGGACGACTTGCCAAAGGTTCTCGACGAGAACGAGAAGACGATCATTCACATCCCGAATGTTAATAGCCGCGAAAGTACTCAAGACAAGCACAAAGAAGTTGAGCACATCATTGAGACCCTAGGTGAGTGGATGGGAACTGATGACGCCACCGGGTTCCAGCTTGTGAAAACATCTACAGGGCGAACTCTACGAATCGCGGATCTTGTTGACGATGAACCTATCAAACGTGAGAAGGTTGCAGCGGCGCTCCGTGATCCTGTAGGTCGCGAGAATCGGGATCACATAGACATCATCATCGCCTTGGGGATGGCGAAAGAGGGCTTCGACTGGATTTGGTGCGAACATGCATTGACCATTGGCTACCGCAGCAGCTTGACTGAGATCGTGCAAATCATCGGTCGCGCGACACGTGATGCCGTTGGTAAGACAAGAGCTAGGTTCACTAACTTAATTGCCGAACCGGATGCCCGTGAGCAAGCTGTTACCGAAGCAGTCAACGACACGCTCAAGGCGATTGCCGCAAGTTTACTAATGGAACAAGTGCTTGCGCCTCGATTTGAGTTCCGCCCAAAAACGCCGGTCAACGCACCGAACACTCAAAGCGGACCCCAACCAGGGTTGGACTACGGGGCCGATGGGTACGATGCTGGCGGCTGCAATGTGGGCGTGAACCCGGAGACTGGCGGTGTACAGATCGAGATCAATGGCCTCGTCGAGCCAGAAAGTGACGAGGCTACCAGAATCTGTCGCGAGGACCTTAACGAGGTGCTGGCATCGTTCGTTCAAGACACTCGTACTGTTCAGGATGGCTTGTTCAATGAAGAACTGCCACCCCAGGAAACCACGCAGCAGCGAATGGGGAAGATCATTCGCGACAAATACCCTGACCTGTCCGAGCAAGATCAAGAGGCAATTCGACAGCGCGCGGTTGCTGCTCTCAACTTGATTCAAATGGGTGGCAAGAAGGCTAGTGCCAGCGGCGCCACATCTAATACAGCGCTGATCGACGGGATTCGTCGCTATGTGACAGACGTGCGCGACTTGAACGTCGATTTGATCGATTCGATCAATCCGTTTGGAGAGGCCTATAGCATTCTTGCGAAGACGATGAACGAAGAGAGGTTGCGACAAGTTCAGTCTGCGATCGCAGGTCGACGCGCTCAGTTGACACCGGAAGAGGCTCGCGATCTTGCGAAGAGAGCTTTAAAGTTCAAGTACGAACGCGGACGTTTGCCTTCGATCACCAGCCAGGATGCGTGGGAACGGCGCATGGCAGAGGGTATCGCGTTCCTTGCACGCATGAAACAGGAGAAGGCCAGTGGGTAAAGGAAAGGCGAAACAGGAGGCGTTCACCGACGATGACGATGCGCTGTTGGCTGAGCTTGGTGTTGAAACTGAGGTCAATCAGGAACAAACCTACACCGCTAGGCAGGAACGTATAATCGCTGGTTTCGAAGACATTCAGCGGTTCTATCGCCAACACGATCGACTCCCTTGTCACGGTGAAGATCGCGACATCTTTGAACGACTATACGCAGTCCGCTTGGACCGGATTCGTGGTTGTGCCGAGTGCCTTGATCTATTGAAGCAGATGGACGTCGACGGCATTCTGACCGATCATACATGCGAGCCATTCGAGGAATTTGAGCTGGGCAGCGATGATGAACTACTAGAGGAGCTTGGCGTTGGCCATTCCGACGACGACATTACCACAATGAAACACGTTCGCTCGGCCGCAGATCGCAATGCGGAACGAAATGTGCCTGAAGACGTCGCCCAGCGCAGGCCCTGTATTGACTTTGACTTGTTTCGCTTGGACTTTGAAGCAGTCCAAGCCGATCTCGAGACCGGACGCCAATCCACAGAATTGTTTAAGACCAACAGCCGGTCTCAGATACGAAAAGGCGACTGGTTTATCGTCGATGGTCAGAAGGCCTTGGTCGCCGAAGCAGGTGATTGGTTCACACCAGATCACGGCGAGCGAGACCGACGTCTACGGGTCATCTATGACAACGGTACGGAATCAGACCTCTTACTTCGATCGCTACGACGGGCGCTAAACAAAGACGAAAAGAGTCGTCGAATTGTACCGCACCAACCGGAAATTGAGGAAGACTTCAGTGATCTAGGGCCCCTTTTCTCGAACACGATCGAAGATGGCGATTGCGAATCGGGTGCGATCTACGTGGCTAGAAGCCTCTCGGACAATCCGTTTGTGCAAGAGAACCGTGAACTGCTGCACAAGATCGGAATCACTACCGGCGATCCAGAGAAGCGTGTATCCAATGCCAGGAAGGAAACTACATATCTCTTCGCTGCGGTAGAGTTGGTAGCCGTCTATCGCTTAGCCAACATCAACTGCAAGGCCTTCGAGTCGCTGCTTCACAAGTTCCTCGCTCGCGCTCGCATCGACCTGGCGTTGGCGGATCGTTTTGGTGGAAAGGTTCAACCTAGAGAATGGTTCCTCGTTCCACTGCCGGTAGTCGAAGAAGTTGTTGAGCGAATCAAGGATGCGAGTATAAGTAAGTACCGATACGATCATGTTAACGCTCGGTTGGAACTGGTTTAAACCGCTGATCTGAAGCGAATTGCGATAGCGGTGGGGGCGGGACGATGCAGTCGCTAGTAATCGATAGACTGTTATCTTTCGGACACGTACAATAAGTGAAAAACAACTGGGTTCTAACGCGAAAGGAGGCTCTCATGGTTAAATCTAAGGAAGCTTTTTCATGGAAAGATGGTGCTCTCCCGATTTGTGGAATCCATAGTCAGGTCAAACTTGATATCCTGCGCGATTATATTCTTGCGTACTTTCAAACGGTGGCCGCCAAACCATTTATACCAAGAATCCCGATCTATTTTGTCGACGCGTTT
>JAFLCP010000292.1 GCA_017303505.1 Planctomycetota bacterium
CGACGCTTGTGCGGCCTCGACCACAGCCCAACCTAAACTAGCACAGTTACATTCCACCCATGCAGCGACCTTGGCCACATTGAGGGAGGCCACAACCTCCGCTAGGTTGATGATTTGTAGGTCCACAGACGGGGAGTGATTTTGAGCCACCGATCGACGGTGCTGCCGGTACACTCAGCATCTTTTCCAACTTGCGGGCGCCGCAAGCTTCACATACCAAGTCGTTCTCGTTTCGCACCAAAATCTCTTGTTCAGCACCGCATTTAGTACAGCGATATTCATACAGTGGCATAATAATTCTTCCTGCGATAGCCTAACCATCGACTGAGCTCGTCGTACCCAATCCCCTCGAACTTTACGACATACTAGTATCATGGACAATCACGAAGAAACTGCAAGCCGCCTTTTTCTTTCTGTCGAACAATCGCGAAACGTAGACCGATTTGCCATCGAAACGCTGGGAATGAATAGCTTAGTTCTGATGGAAAACGCAGGGCGGGGGGCAGCAGCCGTTATCTACCAACATGTTTGCTCCGCGCGTTCTAAAGAACCGCACGCTGATCCACAAGTCACCTTGTTGATCGGGCCCGGCAACAATGGTGGGGATGGCTGGGTTATCGCTCGACACCTAGAAGCCTGGGGGATCAAAACGGCCTGCTTTTTATTCGGTTCGGAAGATCGCCTCTCGCCCGATAATCAGGCGAACTATCAAGTCCTCAGCCGTTCGGGATTTGCGGCGACCAAAATCCATGCCATGCCCCCCATCATTGCAACGGACTTACTTCGCCATCACCTTACGAATAGCTCAATCATCGTGGACACACTCCTCGGAACAGGCTCGTCGGGTTCACCGCGCGAGCCGATGGGAGAAGCGATTCGATTAGCGAACCAAACGAATGCGTTTCGCGTGGCAATCGATTTGCCCAGCGGACTGGATGCCGATAGCGGTATTCCGGCAGAGCCTACTTTTCGAGCGGATTGCACCTTAACGATGGTGACACAAAAGATCGGCTTCAAGAATCCATTGGCCCGCGAATGCTTGGGTGAAGTCAAATCTATACCGATCGGTATACCAGCTTCACAACTCCGAAGTTTGCTCGACCTCTAATCTTCGCTTTCGGCCGTCGGCGGTTCGTAATTGAATTCCTGCCAGCTCACCGCTTGGTCCATCGGTTCAATACGCAGCACCAGCTCGCCGTTTTGGAACAGACGGACGGTGCCGGTCGATTGTGACACGACAATGGCAATAGCCCTGGTCCGCTGGGTGATGGCGGCTCCCGCCCAATGTCTTGACCCCAGACCTTTGGACAAGGCTAAGTTCCCATGGGTGACTTCGATAATTTGTCGTGAGCGTTCGACGATCCCGTCTGGGGAAACGACAAAAGCCCCATCCATTTGAGCAATCTCTTTGATATCCTCGCGAACCTTGGGATCAAACAAATTGCGTTGACGACGGTTGTAACCTCGGAGCGGATCAAAACCACTATCCTGGCAATGTTGCAAGACACGTCGGGTGTCGCCCACAACCAAGATAGTGCCAACCTTTTTCCCTTCTCGTCCTTCTCGTCCAATTTGAACAGCCAAGTCGATCGCGACCTTCAAACACCGCAGTGGAACGCTGCTTTCAAGGCGTTGCAGATCGCGAGCGGTAAGCCGACGCATCCGGTCGTCCAAGCGAATAAGGCTCACCGAATCGATGGCCCCATGTTCGAAACCACTGTAGAGCGCCACAACATCGCAGTTATTTTTGAGAACCTCGTCTGCCACCGCCTCCAATAGCGCGTGTTGCAAACGTTCTAACAGAGGAGACTTTTCTTTATTGAGAGCGATGGGGATCAGTCCCGCTTCTTTGGCCCCATCGAGATCCTTTTCCGCATCGGCGGCAACGATAATCTTATCGATCTTGTGCGAGATCGATTCGCGGAGTTTTTCCCAATCGGTACTTCCGTCCAGCAACACTAACAATGCATCTGCCTCGCACTGAACAGCCAGTCCTCCAGCCATCTCTGCTAGGGCAGCGAATTGTTTCGTGAATTTTTGCTGCATGTGGATCGCTCACGTATCGAAGCGGGAAACCGAAACTACTAATTTGTCGTAGTAAGGTTTATCCGCGAAATTCGATTGAAACTCAAGCGGGGTTCGCTCGGTTCAGCCACAAATCAAGGGGAACAAACGTCGCATGCGCGAACCTCTGTGCTTTTTACCCCAAATTGCGATCGCGAGTTTCGTCGCTGTTCGGAGCCGTTAGCGACGTTGATTTCGACTGGCGGCCGTAGCCAAATTGCGCCGCGTTCCCATCGTCACGCCAAACAGACGTTCTTGGTACATAGCCAACGCATGTAAAGCATGGCTTCGCGGTCCAATTTTCCAATCGGTTTGGCGTTGTTCGACCAAACAGTAGGTCAAAAATTCGATGGAGCGAAGCAGGCGTGGCGATTGCAGTTCTTCGTCAGGGAGCGTGAAAACCAGCCATTCCACAATATGTCCTGTCGTTTGCAATTTGCGTTGCAAGTCTTGCTTGTTGCCACGCCCCTCGAACCATTCGGTGCTGAAGCTGCCATCTGGGTTTTGCAACGTCCACGCATAGTCGATGAAGTCCTTCAAAAAGATTTCCGCTCGTGCATATTGTCCATCGATCGGCAAGCCGGCCAACTTCCGCTGCTTGAGAGCAAAACTCAACCCCATAAGACGGTGAGTCCCACCGCATGCCGCTCCAATAATTGGTTGAGCCAATTCTTCTTCGACCAAGCGTTCGAGACTCCATTCCTCCCCTTGATCGTTGACCCAAGTGGCGTCATTGATCAAATAATGGGACAAGGCGATGAGCTTAAAGGTGAGCTCAGTTTTCGCTTTGCAGGTTCGCATTTCATAATCGATCAGATCTTCAACGGTGTACTGTTTCCCGCCGATCTGCAGCGGATAATTTGCGGGAACACGCGATTGAGCCAAGATGGCGAGGAATTGCCCTTCATGTCCTTGCACCCCCGCACCCACGGCTGGTTGAAACGATCCATTCTTTTGCGGAATGAAAATTCGCTGACCGCGACACGAACCGTTGTAGC
>JAFLCP010000293.1 GCA_017303505.1 Planctomycetota bacterium
TTTGATGACCCAAGCCCCTGTGGCGTTGGCACAGGGGACGGCAAAGGCGAAGTCTTGGGTTGAGTTCACTGCCGATGGAAAAGCGAAGCAGCCCGTGGGATACCGGAAATGGGTATTCCTTGGATCCCCTATCACGCCGAATGACATGAATGGGGGTGAAGCTCCCTTCCCGGAATTCCATAACACTTACATGGACCCGGATAGCTTTGCTCATGTCGAGAAAACTGGCGAGTACCGTGATGGCACCGTGCTTGTCAAGGAACTTGTAGCTGTAGGCTCAAAGGAACAGTCCAGCGGAAAAGGATACTTCCAAGGAGATTTCATTGGTCTCGAAATCTCTGTGAAAGACAGCAAGCGGTATCCTAAGGAGCCAGGCAATTGGGCCTACTTTTCCTTCGGACACAAGTATCCGCTTAAGGCTGAAACAGCTATGAACGGAGCCACCTCATGTAACAGCTGTCACGAACAGAATGCCACGAAATTCGTTTTCTCCGAACTCTATCCAGTGCTCAAGGACGCGCTGCAGAAGGCGAAGAAGTAACCATATGACAAGTCGCAATGACTTACCCGCTCGTTCTCGACAAGGTTCCGAATGTCACCGCTGATCGGCGGGTGATCGGGGCTTTCCCAACCGCAAACAACTAAACAGCGAGCCAACTTGTAGATAAACGACGAGGGTTAGCGTACTCGCTATACCGGACGATATGCGCCAATGAACCTACCCAGAACTTTGGAGTAACTTCAACGGAGCACGTGGTCATTGCGAGGAAGCTCTTGGTGTTTCTGATGCGGTAGAGTCGGAATGCGTGAACATGCGCAAATAGTTTGCCACGAACATGAGGTACAAAAGGAGGGTTACATCATTCTCAGTTTCTAGTCTACAAACATCAATAGGCCGAAAATCAATCTCCTGGCACGGCAATGCCACAACAAAGTCCGACTCAAGATCATCTCTTGGGACATTTTATTCGAGCTGGTTTGCAACGACCAACTCGAATCAGGCTCAAAACTCTTTCACGGCCGAAATGAAATCGACAGCAACTTTGCAGTCGTGTTTGTTCGGTAGAAGTTCTTTACAAATAAACGAAAATACGAAAGTCATTTCATCATGAAAACCCAGAATCTCATCACATCGTTTCTAACGGCTTTGCCCTTGTTAGCTGCTATGTTTATGCCTGCAGCCGTTGTTGCAGGAGACCTTGTAAATGTTGCAGGCGCAAGCGGCATTGCGCTGGGCGGATACGATCCAGTTGCATTCTTTACCGACAAAAAGCCCGTCAATGGCGACCCATCTATAACCGCCAAGCACAAGGACGCAACTTATTTCTTTGCGAGTAAAGAGCACAAGTCAGCCTTCGAAGCTGCGCCTGAAAAATACCTACCTCAATGTGGAGGTTTCTGCGCGTTCGGTGTTTCTGTCGGGGCATTGTTTCCAGTTGACGTAAGCACATGGCAGGTCCGTGAAGGCAAGCTCTATCTCAACCTGAACCCTGAGGTTCTAAAAGCCTTCAACAAAGATCTGCCTGCGAACATCGCAAAGGCGGAAAAGAATTGGCCTGGACTTGTTAAGAAGCACGCAAAGTAGGCGTGCCATCTTTAAAATGATCGAGCATCAGATCGATGTAATGAAAAAGTCGATCTGGTGTATTCGAGGATTCGTAGCTGCTTTCAATTCTTGGTAAAGGGTTCTTCCGGGGAACTTATTGACGGATCGCTTGAAGCACGGTGATTTTGAATTCTGGGGAGATGAACGATCTCAATGCCCATTGCCGACAGCGTCGCGGACTTGGCGGCGATTAGAAAGCCGTTGACGAAGATTTCGTCCTGACGGTCAATTGAGTCATGAAGTTTCCTCAAAGTGAACTCAAAAAGCAATGTTAACTGTGGCCCGTTTTCTCGCCCCGCTTGAATTTTGACACGGTTGATAGAATGCTCTGCAAACACCTAGGTAAGTCTCATGGAAAACGCTTGGGGGCTAGGTCTGCAGAAGTCGGAATTACGAAGATCAGTATTTGAATGGACAGTACGCGATGAACAACGCTGAGACTGCTTTTGCCAAGTTGACACAAGGTCTAAGCGACTTTCGTGCGCAGCCGTTTTTGCATTCATCGGTGCCGAGCCAAACTGTGACTGGCTGCCGGAGTCGATTGCCAAAGACACAAACGGTTACTTGCAAACTGGGATCGATGTCTTGCAATCCGGTAGTTGGCCACTCGTGGATCGCGACCTATGTGCGCTGGAAACATCAATTCCTGGCGTGTTAGCTGCCGGGGATATTCGGTCGGGATCAACTAAGAGAGTTGGCTTCGCAGTAGGCGATGGTTCGCTCGGAGTGACATGCACACATAAACTACTTTCGATCAGGTTGCAATCGACCTAGCGGCGATGGTGAGGACTATTTCCATTTGCGCTGACGTGCGTGAAAGATATTGAAGAATTGCGTGTTGGTTCACCTCGATCGCAAGTTGAAGTTAGCGGTTTTTGGTTTCCACGGGTTTTACATAGGAACGAGAATATGACGGTAGCATTGATAACGGGTAGTCAAAAGGGTCTTGGACTTGCAATTGCCACTCGACTTAGCCAAGAGAAAGGGATGAAAGTGGTCCTTTCCGGTCGTGACTCTTCTAAACTAGAAGAATCGCGAAAGCGGCTCTCGGCTAAGGGGATTGAAACTAGCACAGTTAAACTGGATGTCACATCAGTATCCAGCATCAAGTCAGCAATAGAGGATATTGAAAAGCAATACGGAAGACTCGATGTCTTGGTCAACAATGCTGGAATAAACCCTAGCCAAGGAACAAGTGAATCCAGCTACCTGACCGTCAATCCAAGTACATTTAACGATACAATTCAAACGA
>JAFLCP010000294.1 GCA_017303505.1 Planctomycetota bacterium
CACCGAAGCGGGGTGTCGGGACGAGCGTTCACGGACGAGCGAATGTTTATCGCTCCAGCCCACCATGCTCCATAATCCTGACAACAACTTCATCATCCCTGAAACGCATCCTACGTCGGAACCCGACACCCCTAATCGTTGAAACAAACTCGATCAGTTGCGAGCTGGTTAGTCCGCTCCTGGTGGCACAAGCTTGTTGAATCGAAGGCCACGCTTCGGTTGAGAGGCAGCTTCTTTCGACGCCAGATACATGTCCGCAGCAATTTGCTCAGTGAGCTTATGTTGTTCAACGCTGCCGGCATCTCCCGATGCCTTGGCGGGTGCTTTCGCACTCTCGCGAATCATCTCTTCTAAGTTATCTGACATGCTTTCGGCCACCCTAAGAATGAAGATGTGGGCTTCTATCTGTAGGAATACCCGGAAGGAATCTAGATTGACGGAATAGCAAAAAAACTTTTTTCGGATTCAATCTTGAGGTGCTATTTATTTCGGCGTCGCTTCTGCATTTCAGTAAAGCTCATTCGCTCCTTACGGACCTCAGCTTTTCCGTCGATGCCTGGAAGTATCACGCCTTGCAAAGATGCCGCGACCGCAGTACCAACCAAACAGTCGAACCAGTGGTTGTCGGGTTGCTCTGGCCGCTGCTTCCATTCGTCCACGCTTCGGCCACGAGCCTCCGTCTTTACAAAATATTCTGAGGTTAAGTGTTCTGCGAGCATGCGATGCGTTTCAACATTTGTACCGAAAAGCGAAAGGCAACCGCGATCTCCCATCGCGACACGCAACCGCGCGTTAACAAACGACTTCCACCAGTTTGTGTCATAGACGACGTGTCGGATGGCTCGTTTGCCGTGAACGTTCGGTATGCGCCAGTTGAGTCCCACGCGATCACCTGGGCGGCGACGATACTCGCTGAATGGCAAACTCGAAGCGCCAACAAAACGACCGTGGCTGGGCATGATCACAGCGGCGTGCTTGGACTGTCGGCAGAACTGGTAGACAACATCCGTCGATTGCCCCCAGTTGGCATCGATCAAGCAACGACCAATGCGCATCATGGCCCCGTCGTCTCGTTGCCACTCGCGATCGAGAAGTTTTGAGGTTAGCGATTCGAGGCCGGCGTAGATGGATCCCTCGAGTCCGGTTCCGGTGGCTTCGGAACCCAGCGTTTGACGAGCCTCGCGCAGCGTGAAGTATGGACGCTGCTGGTCAGGATAACAACCATAGTCGATGACGTAACCAGTGAAGTCGTCCTCCCATGCGGCGACCACATAGAACAGGAGTCTCTGCTGGACATCGATAAAAGTGGTGAGATGGTTTGCACCTATCGAGACTAAACCTCGATCCATGCGGTTTATCTTGTTCGCGACCTCCTGAGGTTTCAGCATTCCATCAACGACCGTCTCTTCAGGCAGAGGCTGGTTCTGGTACTCGGCGAAGAATGCCGCTTCATCTTGTAACTTCAGGTTCATGGCGTGCTGAATCGCCGAGAGTTCATCGTAGTTGAATCGCTCCTGCCAAGCGACCACCGCCCCTTCGTCCATGGCGGTTTGGTTATTCCGATAGAACTCGGTGGCCGACTCACCTCCATCTCCATTGCGCATACCTTCGGCCCGGATCTCGGCATAGCGTTCCCAGAGGGTTTCGTTCTTGGGGAATGAATAGACCATCTTGGTACGCTCGCCATTCCATTCGGGATGACGATTGCGATCGAGAATATTGTCTGCCATATCACCGGGACGAATCACCGTGCAGGGCATGATGCCGGAGATCTTCTTCCCAGGTCCAGCGAGCCCCAGAACTGCGCCGGCGAGTATGCTTTCGCGATTGGAACATTGCGAAAGCGAACGAGCGCTCTCATCCGTTTGCGGGTCATCTAGCACGACGAGACTTGGACGTACCGTCCTGCCGTCAGGTCGTTTAAACTTCATACCTCGGATACGCCCCGTCAGACCAGCGACCTTGATGATCGCTCCGCTGGCCCGACTACCTTCAAGCGTTGGCAACACAACTTCTTTCGAGGTCCATCCGATTTGCGTGCGTTTACCCTTATAAAGCTGACCATTCGCTCGATTCGAGATTCCATCGAGGGCCTGGATTGGAAAGCAAACCTCGGGGAAATCGGCTAAGAGCAGCTCGTTGCTATCGAGTTCCGTTTTGATCGAATCGAGCATATCGCAGGCATGCCCTTCGTCGCTCCCGATTAGACAAACAAAGTTGCGGTGCCCATAGAGTACAGCCCAGATGCAAGCGACTTCTGCGATCGAACTTTTTCCGCTACCACGCGCCATAGCGAGTGCGAACAAACCTCCATGGACAACCGCTTGCTCAATCTTTTCGATCACCTTGATGTGGTCCGGGGACCAAGCGAGATGAAACGTCAGCGGAAAGTATGTTTCACAGAAGTACCGGAAGTCACGCGCTGCACGATCTTTGCGTTCTGGGTTGTCAACCTCAGGCAGTTCACCTATATCACGACCAGCAAGCGCGAGGGCGGCATTCCGTGCGCGAGCTCGTTCCTTCATCGCATCGTACGGATCGACGCCGCTGGTCGCAGGAGGTGTGTGTCGTACGATATGCATCCAGGCGCAGTACCGAAGTAAATCGACGGTTTTGTTATCACCAATTCGTGCGCCGGCGCGTTGGCGATGCCTGTACAACTGGCGTTCGCTGATCACCTCGCCGAGCGGCGTCGAATTGAGTAGACGACATAGCTCGCTTGGTTTGAGTTTTCTTGGATCACTCGCCACGTCCCATCTCCTTTGCTTGCCATGCGCTGTAGTGCACGAGGTTGATTGTTCCGTCAACGTTCTTTGGCGCACCGTTTTGTAAGTCGAGGCGGATTTTTTCT
>JAFLCP010000295.1 GCA_017303505.1 Planctomycetota bacterium
ACTCGAGGTCTGCTTCCAGGTCACCGACAGACGTCTGTTCTTTTGTCTTATTCTTATAGCCCTTCATCACGAAGTGATAGATCAACGGCTCATACTTCTGCCCGTGGCGGTCAATACGCCCGTTGCGTTGTTCCATCCGGTTCGGGTTCCACGGAATTTCAAAATGCACCAGGCGATGGCAATAATTTTGCAGGTCAATGCCTTCCGAGGCTGCATCTGTTGCCAGCAATATGCGCACTTCGCTCTGGTCTGGGTGCGCCTGAAACGCTGCTTTGATCCGGTCGCGGTCTTCATCGTCCATGCCGCCATAAAGAGTCAGGAGGCGTTCGCCTTCGGTTAACTCCTCGGCGGCAAGCAGGGTCTGCAGCCAGTTCTGCGTGGCGCGATATTCGGTGAAGATGATCACACGCTCGTTCGACCACTTTCCATTCGGTTTGACGATCTCCTTCAACCACTGGATGAAGGTCTTCGCCTTGCTATCGCGAATGTTCGATGCGCGCTCCGCCCAATCGTGCATCTTCTTCAAGAGAGTCATTTCCTGTGCCGTCACCTTGTTCAACAGCGGACTCGCCGCCTCTACCGCCCCGGTAGTGGCTTCTTCGTATTCGTCATCATTGGCATACTCTTCATCCACTTGCGCCAACTGCCTGCGCAGCACACCCAAAGACATCTGCTTGGGTTGCGCCTTCTTCCCGCCACCCTGAATTGATTGCATATGTTTGGAAAGTGTCAACGCGAATGCGGCTGGAGAAGAGAACAAACGCTTCTTCAGTAGCTTCAAGACGAACTCAACGGCAAAACGCTCTTCATTATCCTTGGCATTCTGCTGACGCGACTCGCTATATTCCCGTAACCAGCCATGCACCTGCTTTTCTTCATCCGAGTATGGCACCTCGATCGCGTCCAACACGCGTTGGGGAAAGCGACGTTCGCCGTTCCAGGTCACAAACTCCGGATCCGATTTCAGCCGGCGTACCATCACCGTCTCAAGCTGTTTACGATCGGGCGCCACGCCGCGTGCAAAACGCTGATTGTCTAGCAGCTCCAACAAAGCCGAAAAACTTTCGGAATAGCCGTTATGCGGTGTTGCTGTCAGAAACAGTTTGTGCTCAAAGTGCGGCGCAAGTCGTCGAATCGCAGCGGTCCGCTGAGAGTCAGCGTCGGAGCCGGAAGATGGTGCAACGTTGTGCGCTTCATCGACGATCAAAAGATCGAAAGTTCTGGGATAAGTCGGTTGACCATCTGGCGGAAGTAACTCAGTAATCAAACGCATTGGTTGTTCGCGTTTGATGAAGTCAATGGATGTAATCAAATGGACTTTTTGATTCCACGGGTTCACATGCAGGCCACGAGTTCGGCGTAAGTGTCGGACATAGTTGGAATCGACTATGTCGAAGTTCAAGCCGAACTTTTCGTGAAGCTGCTCCTGCCACTGGATTTGTATCGAAGATGGACAGATGATTAGAACCGTCCGAACTCTCTGCCGCAGAATCATTTCCTCGACTACTAGCCCTGCTTCGATCGTCTTACCCAATCCGACATCATCCGCAATGAGCAGATTCGCACGTGGCATCTGAAGAGCACGCGCCACGGGATCTAGCTGGTAGTCCTCGATTGTAATCCCGCTTCGAAAGGGGGCTTGAAGAACACGGTCTTCGGTCGCAGAGATGGCTCCCCAGCGAATTGCGTTCAAGAAGGAATCAAGCCGTGCAGGATCGTCGAACTTATCGGGCGATGGAAGTACTCCCGCACTTTGGTCGCCGGGTTCTCCGGGTTCGATTTCCCAAATAACTTCGAGCTCTTCCCCCAACGAATCTTCGTCAAGGCAGCTCAACTTCACGCGGTGTTGCGAACGATTCGATGGGTTTCGAATCGGATCAATAGCAAGCTGAGAGCGTTGGACGTCCAAAACAACGTACGGGCGTCGTCTGATGGTTACAAATTGGCCTGGCGATGGGGGAGAGGATAATGGCATTTTCTTTTAGTACGGAATTAGTATAGATAAACGAATACACCAATATCTAAGATGTCACGATCAGACAGAAGTATCTCGGGAGAGCGACCAAATTGGAAAATCGATAACATCAGCTTTTGTATTTAGTTTGATTATGAAGTCAAACGAGGTGATCCGCAAAACAGGCCGGAATAGCTGCTCGATTCTCAACTTAACTTGTTTACTAGAGGTTTCTGAAATAAATAACTACGTTTATTCCAATTTCCTCGTCTGCAAGAATGCGCTTTTGCAAATTCAGCAGTCTTGTTGTGGTGTTTAGAATGAAGCGGTAACCTCTTAGAAAACATAATCATTTTGCCAGTCTATCTGAAATGCCCATATGGCTATCGTATATTCGTTTCGCTTCAGTATATCACGTCCAAAACCGATCAGCATAGTATGTTCACATAAACGACGAACCTACGGAAGTCTGGAGTGTCGTTCCATTGCCTTCAAGTGATGTCTAACATCACTCAAAAAGTGCTTCGGAAACTTAAGTGAACTTGCTTTTGCACGTGTTAAAAATCCCTCTGTAGCTTTGCGAGAAAGCATTGTAGTAGGGAATCTGAGAAACGATCCTAGCGGGACATACCGGCAGTTCAGTGGCCACTCCGTTACCTTTGACGCGAAAGCCTTTCCACCTCCGCCCCAGGCTGCATTTGGCCACCCCTGCTTACTGGGGAGTTCGTCGTCATTACTTCCGGCATAAGCTCTGGTCATGTTGAGCCCTTTCCCTAGCCATTGTCCTATAGGCGTAG
>JAFLCP010000003.1:0-69418 GCA_017303505.1 Planctomycetota bacterium
AACGATCAAGACCTGCGTTGGTTCTTCGGCTTGGATCGAAGAGCAGAGTAAGCTACCAATCAAAACGGCGAATTGCCACAGCATCTTTTTCATCAAAGACTCCCGCCATAAAGTGCCGAACGAAGGAGTCTAACAATTTAGCATTGCGCTGATCGCGAAGTCTATGGCAACCCTACGTGCGATGAATTTATCTGTTGCTCTGCATACGAACAACTAGTCGTTTATCACCATTGTTTGACTAAGAATTGCGGCGAACGATTTACATTGGGGCCGGTGAAGCTGGTTCGGTGGAATCAGAAAGTGGCGGTTGGGTTTCCGTTGGCACCTTGGCGTAGTCCCCATTCTCTTTGATCGATTCCAATTCCGCTCGTATTCGGCCAATTTCTTCTTGAGCGTGTTCGATCACAATCTTTGCTGGCAACTGTTTCGGGTTCTTAGGGGGGGCCTTTACTTCTGGTGTAGATACCCAGTTGACCACGACAATGACCCCAGCGATCAGGAAGAATGCCGGGATCTGTACAATAGCTCGATTGATGTGACTCATAATTTCGTTTCGCGAATTTTTCGAGAAATTTCGCTTCTGAGTTTAACTCAGGATTCGTTCGAATGCGACAGTGCGCGATCCGAACTGGAGCCTGGCTTTCCCTGCGAAGCAACCAAGTAAGGAATGACAGCCTTACGACAGTGATGTATCCATGATTCGCTGTCAGCGGCGATTTATTTGGAATTTCGCGTTGAAATTTTCAGTATTAGAAGAATTCATTCGATTAGAGATTTTACTTTTTTCCTCAAGATTTCATGGAAAAAGAACTGGAGTGTTTTGATCGCTGGTGAGTCCCAAGCGCGGACGCCTCGTTCGAGGGCTTCATTACAGAACGATTGTTGCAACAAGGAAACGCGTTCGATACGCCTCTCTCTGGCCGTGTTCGGCCCTCGATATTGAGGTCTAGCTTTACGTTTGTTCTATCTCCCTCATGGTGGCGGCTTGGAATACACTCAGAAAAGTCTCCCGGTCAAATATTACGAGTCTCATTCGCTCCAAAGAGTTCATCTGTATGCATCCCATCGTGTTGTCATTGATATTGTTTGCGGTCGGATTCATGACGAATCCACTCGCCACTGATGAAGCGAAGTTTATTGAAGAAACCAAAGCATGGCAGAGCGAACGCGAAACGAAGCTGAAAGGCGAAAATGGTTGGCTCACTTTAGTGGGACGATTTCCGCTGAAGGAAGGTGTCAATAGGTTTGGTGTCGGTTCGGATAATGACGTTGCGCTGCCGGGTGATTTGAAAGAGATAGGCCCGACTCGGTTAGGTTCCATCACTGTCAATGCACTCGCTGGAACGGCGAGCTTAAAATTGGCAGACGATGTTGCGATGAAGAGTGAGGGAAAAGAGTTTCGCGGTGAACGAGCTTTTGTGCTTGATGCTGAAACCAGGGACTGGGTTTCTTTAGGTCGAATGAGCATGCATGTGATTGCACGCGAGGGAAAGTTCTTCTTGCGTGTGGCCGACAATGAGTCGGAGCAGCGAACGAAGTTTCCTGGTTGCACTTGGTTCGAACCTAATTCAAAGTGGCGTGTCGAAGCCAAGTACGTCGCCTATGCCGAAGAAAAGACGCTTGTGATTAACAACATTCTGGGTGAGCGCTTAGAACAGCCATGTTGTGGGTATGCCGAGTTTCGTGTTGACGATGTGAGGTATCGATTGGATGCCATTCGGGAAGGTGAAGGTTTGTTTTTTGTTTTTCGCGACGCAACGGCGGGTGAGGCTACCTACGGCGGAGGGCGCTTCATCGATATCGAAAAATGTCCTGCTGACGGAGATACATTCATTCTGGACTTTAATCGAGCCTACAATCCACCTTGCGCGTTTTCGAAGTACACCACATGTCCTCTTCCACCACCGCAAAACATTCTGAAGGTACGCATAGAGGCTGGCGAAACGTTGAAGCGTAAAGAGTGAGTGAAAGATAACGATATGACTGAGGCAACAAATGAAGTGAGCCCGACAAAGACAACCAATGATGGGACGCGTTGGGGTAAGGTGATGACGCTATGGCTCCGGCGATGTCATCTGTACCTAGGGCTCTTCCTGGCGCCGTGGGCTCTGCTGTATGGAATCACCGGTTATCTATTCAATCATCCGACGCATTTTTCTGATCGTGGATTGAAAGAGATATCGAGTGCCGATTTGGCGACCTGTGGATTTGATGGAACCTTACCAGATCCACTTGAAGCAGCGGAGGAAGTGATTTCGAAACTCAATGAACGTTTTCCTGAATCGAAGCTTGTTATCGCTGAAGCGGCAGATGCTCGCTACGTTGGTGACTTCTTTTTTGCGACCGCCAACGGGACAGAGAAAACGTATCAACTATTGATACGCCGTGATGGAGGTGGTGGAACCTATATGGATTCAACCGTTCCGAAGAAGACGCCCCCGCCGGTGGCGGAGTTTGTTATTAACCCACGAGGTGGTGCCAGTTCGAACGGCGAAGCTGGAACAGGCTCGATGGAAAAGCCGGAGCCATTGAAAATTGAACAAGGCGTGGCTGCCAAGGTAGAAGCGATATTGCCAGAGCTGGCCAAGCGGTTGGAGTTGCCGGGATTGGACAAGCCTTTTCGGCTAACGAGCGCGCCACAATTGCAATTTCGGGCAATGAGTCAGGATAAGACTTGGTTGATCAAATATGATTCTTTCTTGGGAGGTGTCAGCGCTGAATGGGAAGATCCATCCCAAGCGAAAGAGCCATTGAGTTGGCGGGCGTATCTGTTGCGATTGCATACGGCTCATGGTTATATGGGAATCTTCGAAGCCCGTTGGTTTTGGGCATGGATTGTGGATGCCATGGCTTTTGTTATGGTCTTTTGGGCATTGTCGGGCTTTATCATGTGGTGGCAAATCAAGCGTTTGCGACCCTTTGGTTGGATGGTGATCGGCTCGAGTGTGATAGCGGCGGCTGCGTTGTTCCTCGCGATGGCATACGAACTGCACTAAGTAGAAATTCTTGAAAGCCAATTGAGATTTGGCTCTTGGTACTTTTTTCAGATTTTCGCGTAAAAGGCCGCGCTCCTGTGGCAGGTAAAGGATCTGTGGGAGTATTACCTACCTCACCGGAATGCCTACCGCAGCAGGAGCCCGCCATGAATCCTTTTCAGGCCCCACCCACGGACCGAACTGACCAAGAAATCTGGAGGGATGTCGAATATCAGCGTCGTTACGATCCACGCCGTATCCTAGCTCAACAACAACTGGCTACTTTCGTGGCGTTCATTTGCTTATTTGTGGCCTGTCTGCTGATGTGTAAAGTGGATTACCTCCTCCGTCCGCACCGAATCCATATGCCGTTCCCTATATTTTTGTCGCTCGTTGTTTTTCCACTGCCAGGTACATGCTTGCTTGTGTTGAGGCGATATCTCTGGCCTAATCTTCAAGTTCGTCAGCTTGGGCAGGCTCTTTGCGCTGGGTGTGCGTTAGGATATTTTCTTATCCCATTCAGTTTTTATATTCTCAGCGCGATGATGGGTTGGGGCATGGATTAGAGCGTTGCGTAAATGCCAGATTACGTGGAGATGTGGTCCGGTCGATCCGGGAAAATTTCGAAATGGTGCCAGGGTTTGATTCAAAAGCAGGCAAGATCACGCACTTTGGTTTCGCACGCTTTGTACGTGATCTTTCCATTTTATGCCGTATGGATTCCGATCTTATTTCCCGACGCGGTATTCTGGGTATGAGCTCATAATCGGTTAACCCGCAGTCCAGCGCGTCGAATTACTGAGCAGTTGCGAGCTTCTGAAAACGAGCACTGCAAATGGCTGACATTTACTTTCCAAATTGAAACAACCACGCTGCCATCAAATAAAGGCCTGGTCCAAAGAGCAGGCCAATCAAGAAGAGACCGAACACGATCGTGCCGATGGTTACCTTCGAATCGTGGTCTTGTAAGTCGCGAAGCTCTACAAAAAATGCAATACATGCGGTGAGCCAAATGGCTAGTGCAACGTACCAAACCGCAGCGGGTACCGTTGGATTAAAGTAATGTGCCAATCCTCCCAGAATCGCCACGATTGGAAGGATGAGAGCACAGTACCAATCGAAGATCGACTTCGGCCGATGAGAGGACTTGATATCTCGCAAAGATGATACACAGAACGCTGTCACACCCAATGAGTAGACCAGCAATAACGCGAGCTTGAGATAGAGCATAAGATAGGGTGATTCAAGGTGTGTGGTGTTCCGGTGTAACGGTTTAGCGCGTATCTTGATAGTAAAGATGCTAAGGTTGCAGCGGTGGAGTATAAAGGGAGAAATCGATGATTTCAATGAACGAGATTTTTGCAGCGGCACAGAACCATGAGAATTGGATCATTGAAAAACGTCGATTTCTGCATCGTATTCCCGAGTTAGGCTATGAATTGCCAAAGACGAGCGCTTATGTGCGAGAACAATTGTCTGCCTTGGGAATAAAGTTTCGCTATCCCGTTGCTCGCAGTGGCATTGTCGCCGAGATCGGTCATGAAGGTCCGTGCGTAGCCTTGCGGGCGGACATGGACGCGTTACCGATTGTGGAGGAAGCGGACGTCGATTTTCGCAGCGAACATCCCGGTCGTATGCATGCTTGTGGGCATGATTGTCATACGGCAATGCTCTTGGGGGCGGCAAAGATTCTCAAGGAATCAGAGGCCAAGCTTCCAGGTCGCGTCAAGTTGGTATTTCAGCCCGCTGAAGAAGGTGGTGGTGGAGCGGCGATGATGGTTGAGGAAGGAGCACTGCAAGATCCTCCCGTACAAAAGATATTCGGTATTCATGTGTGGCCGCAATTGGCTACGGGTGAGATCGGTGGTAAAGAGGGAACATTCTTAGCAGCCAGCGGAGCGTTTCGGCTCATGATCAAAGGGAAGGCGGGGCATGGTGCTTATCCACACCAATGTCGTGACCCTATCGCCGCAACGGCCCAGATAATCACGGCGATTCAAACACTCGTTTCTCGCGAAGCGGATCCAGTGGAACCTCGAGTGGTCAGTGTTACCATGGTTCATGCGGGGACGGCATTTAACGTGATTCCGGGGAGTGTAGAAATCGGTGGAACCATACGCGCTATGTCGACCGCCGAAGTGCAGAAGATTCGCATATCATTGGAGCGACTGGCGAAGGGAATTGCATCAGCCCTGCAGTGTGAAGCGGAAATGGTCACCTACGAAGGTGCATTCGATTATCCACCCACCTTTAATGATGCAGAGACTTGGAACCTCACTCAGGAAGTAGGCAAAGACCTGCTATCAAGTGACCGAGTTCACACGATACCTTCCGTGATGGGAGCGGAGGATTTCTCGTTTTATGCGAAAGATGTACCAGCCTGTTTCATTGCGTTAGGGATCCGCAATGAGGCGATTGGGGCTGTGTATGATGTGCATCATGGTTGTTTCAAAGTGGACGAATCCGCTTTGAAGATCGGGACGGCAATGCATGTAGGATTTGCCGTGCGGGCGCTGACGCAGTTGCAGAATTGAAAAGTAGCTGCCGCCGAATAGCTAACTAGACTCCACGTCGTTCGCCAAAAACGGCGACATGGAGTCGATCCGAGTATCGCCATCCTCGACGAACGCAGAGTTCAAAAATCCAGCCGCGGTTTTTTTCGAGCTCGTGTTGTGTTCTGGCTTCTGGCATCACCAAGAGTCGTCGCCCAGCAATGGAGTATCGTTCTTGGATCGCAGCCACTTCAGCTTCATCGCTGGGGGCGCTGACGACAAATTTGAACGTCGCTTTTGGGCAATTTGCGAACCACAGCATGGCGTCGGAACGCAATCTTGAATCGATGTCCATACGCGAGTTGGCTAGTTTGGGTGATACGTTGTAGCGGTGCATGATCGCATCGAACGCGGCTAGCGGAATGATGGTCCCATTCGTTTCCGCTTCGAATTCATAAGCTGAATTTTGAGCGAGCAATTTACTTGCCACTTCGGTCAGTTTTTGTTGTTGAAGCAACGGTTCTCCGCCGGTAAAGATGACGTTGTGGCATTTGAGTTCAAGGATTCTTTGGGCTATTGCTTCGGGCGTTATTCGCAACTGAACTTGTGATCGTTCGAATTTGTTATCGCCGGCAAGATTGTCTCGGGCGTGCCGATAGTTGGTTCCTTTCCAATTCCAGGTGTAGTCGGTATCACACCAATAACATTGCAAATTGCAGCCACTGGTTCGAATGAAAATACTAGGAACGCCCGCAGAGACCCCTTCACCTTGAAGGCTATAGAAAATCTCGGGTTCATCCCCGAGTTTGGCCAAAACGATCTCGTCAGACATTAGGGGTCCTTGTGGGCCGCTTCAGAACTTTTTTCAGAATCTTGTTTCATTCTGATAGAGATGCGGCATATCGACAATAGCACCTTTTGCTTGGCGTTTTCATTCGAGGATTTTCAGAGCAGAATCCGCAAGTGCTCACTGGGGCAAATACAGGCTTTTTAGTGGAATTTTGCATACTGCGTAGGGTGTATACCCAATACCCATAATCTTCGGATAGATTAAAGATCGGAGCGGTTCGGAGTACATAGTCGAACCGCGACGGATTTGGCTTCAGTGGTTAAGCAAATTGGGACCGACACAATGTTTGAAAAATCGGACGAAGATTCCAGCGATGATTTGAATGGCGAGATGGTATCCGATGATATGGATTTACCTGCAACTGGCTTAAGGTTGACGACAAGCGATTTGATTTTGGAGAGAAAGAACGGCGTGTTGATTGCCAGTTGGCCGGTTGCAGAGATCTCATCTGCACGAGCTGTAAGGCAACTCAATCCGTTTTCCTTAGGATTGATCGGTTCCGCTTGCGCCATGGTTTACATCGTATTGTCGATACCAATTTCCTTTTGGTTCGTCGTAGGGTTGTACGTCCTTGCCGTCCTATGCGGATTAGTAGGGTTACTGGTCATCATGGGGACTTCATTGCGTTTCGAATACCGAGGTAAGTCCGTGAAGATCGATTGCGATGACGAGTTTTTTATGGTGGATGCTTTCGCGCAAATACTGAGCATCAAATAACAAAAAGCGGATTCAAATTTCACAACTCAAGCCAACACATGACCACAAAAACTGCCATCATCTTTCTTGTACTTGTAGCAATCTTGATGGCTAGTGGCGCAATGATTTGGAGCATTTATCGTCAGCCCAAGATTTTGGCGTCGACGGAAATCGCTTACCCCTGTTTGCGAATTCATGATTCGAATACTTGGGAGATCATTGACGATGCAACCCAACTCAAACGCATGAACAGCAATCTCTATATCATGCGAAATGCAGAACCTTGGGTGATCGATTCAAACCTGCGTGTCCTCGAGATGCATAAGTTGAGCATGAAAGGGAGTCCTTTTTGGCTGATGTTTACAGGGCCAAGAATGGTGGACGTTTCATTTGAGCTCAAGATGTCCAAGGGGGACACGCTGGCTGCTGCGAGAAAGTTGGTGGGCCGTGTGTTGCAAAGTGTCGAAGCTGAGCTTGATCCACAGTTGGCTGAGGAGCTTCAGCAGGCGAAGACATGGCAGGAGATGACCGACCTGTTGATCCGTGAAGATCGAACAGGAAAGTACAGTCAACGTCCAACTCCTGAGTGAAGCGGTGCCGTGTTTATCCTACACATCTTCTGTCGTATCAAAATCAACTTATATAACCACTCGTTAGCTAGGGTTCGTTTAACCCGTAGCTGGAACGCAGCGTAGGCTAGGTGGACTGGAGAAAGTCTCCAATCCCCAAATACGCTCTCAAAAAAGCTGTGTAGGATAAACAGAGCGGTGGTCTCTAGCGCCAGTCTCTATTGTTCGAAAACCGCTGCGCAGCGGGTCTTTTTTGGGAACTCCCCTGCACTTTTTGGCGTTCTACCCTTCTGTGCGAACTTACCGAGTGACCCTTTTGGCTGAAGCCTTTTCACCAAATGTGCGGTGGTTTTACTTCTTATGGGTGGATTGTGGGCCGTTTTTGAACGAAAATGGAGATCTTTCCCTAAGAATCGGCGCCTAATTGTTTCTTCTTTTTGGGGAGAGGTCGCCAGTTCACAACCAGAGTGTTCGTCCCATGCCAACAGCAAACTGAGCGTTACATGCTTCAGCCGACGCCATTGAAGTCCACTACGGAAATCAAGAAGGGTGTTTCGTCCAAAGACGGAATCACTTTACGGTCGCTGTTTGATCATGAGGAATCCAATTTGCTTCGCTTCGCATTTTCTATTGCGGGGCGAAGAGAGGTTGCGGAAGAGATCGTGCAAGATGTTTTTCTGCAGCTGCATGCTCGCTGGAGTGAAGTCGAATCGCCCCGGGCTTGGCTTTATCAAAGCGTGCGTAACGCAGCGTTCAATTATTTGCGCAAAGCGAAACGCGAAGTTTTGCAAAGTGATGATGATCAAGCAACTCAAAGCGTTGAAGTGAAAGATCAACCACCTGATGTGGTGCTGGAACATATGGAAACAACCAACACATTAAAGCGATTGTTGGAGAAGCTGTCGGAGACCGACCAGCAACTTGTCCGGCTGAAATATTTTGAAGGTCTCAAGTATCGCGAGATCAGCGAACGAACCGGTTTAACAGTGAGCAATGTGGGTTACCGCTTGCATCAAATCATGCAAACACTCGCCAGCGGTTTGCAGCCGATGGGGAGGGATGATTCAAAATGAATACTCAAATGATTCCTGATGGAATAGATCCAGAAATCGATGTACGTTTGACCGCGATGGTGTTGGGCGAAGCTTCTGATTTTGAAGCCGCTCAATTGTTCGAGCTCATGAGTCAACGCCCCGAGTTGGCCGCTTGGTATGAACAGTTGCAACGTTTGCATGGCGAACTCAATCAGTGGGCGATGCTTGAACAGCATCTTGAAGATATGTCGGCTGGCGAGCAAACCGATGCTGCTGGACCTTGGACATTGTCGCCTGAAAAGCGTGCCAGCGTGTTGGCTGTTTTGGGGCATGGCAACGTTGAATCGCCCGTTAAGGTTCAACACGTAACGACTTGGCAAAAGCTATCGAGCTATCGACCGAAGCGCCGCAGTTTGTGGATCGCTTCGGGCTTGGCTGCCAGTTTGGTGATGTTATGCAGTGCGCTGCTACTGAACAGTTCAAGTTCTGCGTTGACGGTCGCTCGTTACAAGAATGCATCATTGCCTTTTGACGCTGCTGCCACCGATTTCGTTCCTCCAACTTCTGCGCCACCCGGCGGGCATGATGGGCTTGGTGTTGGGAGAGATTTGGAAACGAGTGGTGGTGGGCGTGGTCTCGATTATACAGACAACTTCGAAGCTCGATCGAGCACCGTAGGAGACGTCGTCGCAACTCCGCCTGCTCCCAATGTCTTTTACTCTTTACCGTCTCCTGTTGGAGCATCTGGGCCAGCTGGAGCTCCGGGGGCAGGACCGACTAGCGCACCAACTAATACCTTTTCGTTGAACACACCAAAGGATGCTTATCTACAGGATGATGTTCAATACGTCCCAAATCCAAATGAGCCGACATCGTCGTGGGCGTACGCTCAACAGGGAGGTAGCGCTCAACCGCCCATGGCATCATCTGCTCCAAGCCAAGGTTCGGGATCGCCAAGTCCACCTAGTTCCGGAACGCCAACAGGCTCGAATGCAGCACCGAATCAAGCAGACAATATGCTGCAAACTGTCACGCCGCGAATTGTGATCGCCGACGAAGTGGCAGAAATGCCGCAAGTCACCGTTCCTGACGATGGAAGGATGATGCTCGGCGGTGTAGTTGTTACACCCACCGCACCAGCTGCTCCTGCGATCGGTTCGCCGTCGTCTGAAGTGAATGGAAGAGCTGAGCTGGATGATTTATTTGGCCTTGCAACAAAAGCTAAAGATGTAGATGGGTTAGGTATCTCAGACTTTGAGGATAAATCGATCAGCGCAACAAACGAGTTGTTGCGTCAAGAAATGGCTCGTAAGGAACTGGAATTGTCAAGCACGCAGGCGTCACGGAGAGGCTCCTCAATCGCGGGTCTTGAAAATAGCGAACGCTTCCGCGATGCAGAGCCATCAGAAGAAGATGTACTGGATTCGAAAACAGTTGACACATCTCGTGGATATTTTGGTAATGAAGCGAAGGGAGAAAAATCACCTGTTCCTGCGTCGCCCGCTCCACCTACTTCGTTAGGCCGTTTGGATCAACTCGTCGAGAACAAGCCGCAGGGCGATTCCGGTATGGATCCTTTCGGCGGAGAACCTCTTGCAAAAGAACCTAGCAGCGGTGGGAAAGCGAAGCAAAGTCAACAAGGTCAAACTTGGGAGGGGAGCTTGGGTGGAGATGATTTTGGCACGAGCACGGGCACTGCTCCCAATAAGCCAGATACGGCTGATCGATTGGCACGCGGGAGTGTAAACGCATTCGGCGGGCGTGGTGGGCGTGGTGGGGAAGGACTTGGTTATCAAAAAGAAGATACGTCTCGCGTGCTTAGCGAATGGGAAGAGCGAAGTGGCGAAGACGCACGAGCCGAAAGCGACGGAGAAAATCGATCGGACGTTGCGAAAGGAAAAGATGGATCCGATTGGTCCAAATTGAATTCCCGTCCCGGAGAAAGCAAAGAACGCATGCGTGAAAACTTGGCACTTGGCGATATCAAGAAACAAGAAAGTGCTGAAGAAGGGCTCGCGTTATCTATGGATGCTGACGTAAAGGAAATGGAGGAAGCGAGAACTCGCTTTTATCGCGATAAAGGCCGCAAACTTGAGTATCGCGAACAACTATTTAGTGATTTCGCAGTGACCGGTAAAGAAATCAAACCACGTCAACAGCTATCCGAGAAGGCAAAGCCATCGCCGGGACTCGACGAGACGTTAACCGAAAAGGAACGTTTCTCTACGTTCTCTTTGCATGTCAGTGATGTTTCCTTTAAGTTAGCGCTCGACTCATTAGCTAAGGGACAGTGGCCAGAAGCAGCGAAGATCCGCCTCGAAGAATTTCTTAACGCATTTGATTATCAAGATCCTTTGCCTAGTGAAGAAGAAAAGGTGGCATGTCAAATTGAACAAGTCATTCATCCTTTTTTGATGCAGCGCAATATGCTGCGAGTCGCAATGCGAACCTCGGCAACCGGCCGTAACAGTGCAACCCCATTGCGTTTGACGCTTCTCTTGGATAACTCCGGATCGATGCAGCGTGCCGATCGAGCTCAAACAGTTCGACGCGCTTTTGAGACTCTGGCAAAGCAATTGACGCCCGCAGATCAAGTGACCCTGATTAGTTTCTCGAACGAACCAAAGTTAAGAGCTGATCGCGTTTCTGGCAGCGATATCATGAACTTCGTCAGTATTTTGGAGAATTCACCGGTTGAAGGGGGAACCAATCTCGAAGCGGCTCTGCAACTCGCGTTTGAAAAAGCACAAGAGGCTAAAACTGATGGGGCTCAAAGCCGGGTGATCTTGATGACGGATGGCGCTGTGAATTTGGGTGATGCTGATCCAAGCCGTTTGTCGCAACTCGTATTGAAAATGCGTGATAATGGTATCGCTTTTGATGCAGCTGGGATCAGTGCCCAGGATCTTAATGACGAAGTATTAGAAGCCCTCACACGTCAGGGCGATGGAAGGTACTATCTGCTGGATAATGCTGAGCAAGTTGATGGCGGATTTGCTCAACAAATCGCAGGTGCTTTGCGACCCTCGGCCAAGAACGTCAAGGTTCAGGTCGAATTCAATCCACAGCGAGTTCAAAGTTACAAATTGCTTGGCTTCGAAAAGCATGTTTTGAACAAAGAAGATTTCCGCAACGATAAAGTTGATGCGGCTGAACTCGCCGCTGCGGAAGCGGGCGTCGCCCTTTATCACTATGAAGTTCTTCCAGATGGTGTCGGTGATGTTGGGTCGGTGTCAGTGCGGATTGATGGTTGAGAAACGTTGGCCTATCGCCTACGAACCTTCTACGGCGCGACTGGATCAAGCGAACTCATCGATGAAGCTCGCTACGTCCGCCGTGCTCTTTGCCGCTCATTTGAAGGGCGAGCCACTGGGTGAAAATGTCGACTTGCCATTTATCGCCGAAACGTTGGGAAGTTTAGATAGCTCGTATAGCAATGTCGAACGCGTGCAGCAACTGCGACAAATGGTAGAGTCGGCTCGGCAGATTGCTGGAGCAAGCTCAGGCAAACGTTGATTACTTGGTTCGATGGTTCAATACATTCAATTGATTTAGTCCGATTACGTCAAACCTCTATTGAGGAATTTGCATCATGAATAAAGTTCTTGTCTATGGATTATTATGGGCGTTGGCTTGTCTAGCGTCACCTGTGGCGCGATCCCAAGAAGATCCGGCCAATCTCCCGCAGAGCCAACAGGTAGCGGTACCACAGGAAGCTGCTGCACCGACACAGACCGCGTCTGACGTGACCATTCCCGATGGTTCATCAACAATTATTGTGACGCCCGGGAAAACAACTGAACCGGCGTTTCTTTATTCGGCAAATTCGAATGCACTGATTCAAGTGTCACCAACAGCACTCGAACAAACGGTCGAACTCAAGATTCGTGTGCTGCAGGGTAAACCTGGGACAGTGAGCATCGGCCTTGTTGGGGTTGGCGATGTCAAAGAAGTTGCGGGAGAGTTTATCGAATCGTGGTCCGTCCGGAGCAAGGGAGGAGAACGATTTATCGAGTTACAACTTAAACCAGACCAAACCGATTATGGGGCGACTCTAAAACTATCGACTCCAATTGTCTCAATTCCTGGCGACGTGGAAGTTCTTCATCTTTCTCCTGGGAAAGTGCTTGGCTTCGATTCGCGAATCCAGGTCGATTATGCCCCAGGTTTAGTTGGGAAAGCTGTCGTGGCGGAAGGATTCGCACCACTGTTGAGTGACGATCTCAAGGTTCGCTTTCAATCCTCCACCGGCGGTAAGTTGGTGTTGAAAATCAACCGACAGAGTGCACTTCCCCCTGCCGTTGAGTTGATCAATTCGCAATTGGTCGGAACACGCCATGCTAATGGCAAGTCAATTAGCTTTCGTTTGACCGGCACCGCTGTGGTTACTGAAGCGAATGCCCGCGTGCGAATGCTATCTGGTAATGCGGCCTTGAACAAACTGCCCGATAGTCCAGCCTATAAGATCGAACTCGACAAGAACCCAGCTGAAGCTGCATATGACATGGTGTTTCCAGCAGCAGGATCTTTTCCATTGGAACTAGAGTTTGTGGCTGGTGTTACTGTGCCAAATGCCAACTGGCAAGCGGTCGATTTCTCTATTGCTGCTAGCGCGGTAGTCCCCTTAACGCTAGAAGGCTTTGCGAGTGATTTAGAATTTGTCCGGGATACGCAAGCAGTTGTACCGAAGTTGAACGCCGATAAATGGAGTGGTTTTTTGCCCGCGACAGGCCGCGTCTTCTTGCAATGGAAAAACGCACAAGCCAGTGTCGAAGGCAAGTTGTTCTTTGCAACCAATGCCAAAATTGAAACGCAAATTGGTCCTGGGTTAATGAAACAAGATCACCTTCTCACCTACCAAGTGCTCCAGGGACAATTAAAAGCTCTAACGATTCAACTGCTCGGGCCAGGCGAGATACTCGATGTCGAAGGACCGAATCTGGTGGGCTGGAAAGTGGTTACCGAAGGAGAGCAGCGCAGACTCGAAGTAACTTTAAGTCAAGCTTTGGCAACCGACAGTGTCATCAAGGTTCGAAGTCAAACGGCAGTCGGAGCTTTCCCAGTGCGGGTCGAAGGTTTGCGGCTTATGCCACAGGGGGCCATTCGTCACTCGGGTTATGTGCGAATCTCCAACATAGGCTCGGTCCGCGTCGATCCGACTGGGCTTGAAGGCTTGACACAACTATCGCCGGAGCAGTTTCCTGGTAATCCGCTCGAAGCTCGACAGTTGTTTGTCTATCGATTTCCATCAGCGGACTATCAATTCAGCATCGTCGCCGATCGCATCCAACCTGAAGTCAGCATCACTGAGATGCTCGTCTATCAAATCACCGAAACCAATCGTGTGATTCAGGCAGACATTGAACTCGATATTCGCGAAGCAGCCATTCGCGAGTGGGACTTCCTGTTGCCCGGTGATTATTCGATTGTCTCTGTCGTTCATCCTGGTCAAGACTATGTGGCCGCCTCAGATGTGGTGGATGGGAAAAGGAACTTAAAGGTTATCTTCGGGCAAGACGTGCAAGGACGCCAATTGGTCCGCATTCGCCTAGAAAAAACAGAAGCTGCCGTGGCGGGTGTGTGGGCATTGCCGCGTATCGATTTCAAAGACGCCAAAGCAGTGCGAGGTGACATTGGCATTGTTGGGTCACCTGGTTTTCGAATTGTACCTGCCTCGGTAGAGATGTTAGTGGAGAAGCCGCTCTCAAATTTCCCAACCCCTATTCCGTATTTGCAACAAGCCTTCCGAATTCGTGAACCAAACTGGTCGGCTTCCATGCAAATCGAATCCCTGGAACGAAGCATTCAGGCCGACGTATTCCACCTTTATTCGTTGAGTCAAGGGACTGTATATGGTAGTTCGCTTGTTAACTATTTCATAACAGGCGCACCTACAGCGGAATTGCAATTGACTGTCCCAGCCATTTTGGGAAATGTCACGGTCGATGGACAAGATATTCGCACTTGGAGACGTGATGGTGACAAGCTCTCCGTTTCGTTGCACCAGCCGGTGATGGGCCCTTACACTCTTCTGGTTACCTTTGAAGAGAAACCCAATGCGACCGATGGAACTTTTCAACCTGGTTTGATCGCCCCACTGGATGTTCAAGGTGATCGCGGCTTTATTGAAGTCGTGAGCCCCATTCAAGTGGAAATAGCCCCTGTTTCTGTTTCGAGTCAATTGTTAGTTCTGGATCCGTTGGAGTTACCCGCCGAATTCCGCTTGCTCAGCACGGCTCCACCTCTCGGGACTTGGCAATACACAGAGCGACCCTTCGAATTGAAGTTGAAAGCCAAGTGGTTCGAACCAGGGACGACTGCGGCACAGGTTGTTGAATTCGCAGAAGCTAACAGCAGTGTATCACCCGATGGCGAATTGGTGACGGATGTTGTGTACTACGTTAAGACGCGTGGGCAACGGTCTTTAAGAGTGAAACTGCCAGAGGAACCTGTTCGCCTGTGGGCTGTTTCCGTGAATGGTCAACCTGTAACGGCTCGTCAAACGGGTACCGACACATTGATTCCGTTGCCAAGTGCGGCAGATCCGAATGCTCCGATGGAAGTGAAGTTGCGATTGGGCAAGCCGGCCATTGAAGATGCTTATGCAGAATTGAAGCTGCCGGTGATTGACTCACCTGTGCTCAAGACGAAGTGGAGTTTGCAATGCGATTACAACTACGTATTGACCTTTGTGGATGGGACGGTTGAGCCGACCGTTCCCGTGCTTTGGCCCAATGGATTTGAATGGATCGCCGATAAGGGTCTATTTTCAACGATTGCCGTCGTGGTCTTGGCTTTGTTCGGTGGACTCGTGGCATCGCAACGGGGCATGATTCGATTCAGCGCGATTCTGTTCTATGGCCTGGCGATTTTTGTAGCTGGAGCAGCCTGTGTTCAGGCGGTAAAAGAGGCAGGGCCTCCCACTCCATTACAGATGGATTTGCCCGTGCTGGCTGCTGGTGAGAGTTTAAGTGTCAACGTCCATGCGATTCCGCTGTGGCGCGTTCAAGTTTCCTGGACAGGAGTAGGGTTGATTTTGGGAGGTCTCGGCGTGTTGATGATTGCATGGTTCGCGCGTAAGTCCGCCACGGTACGTTTTTGGCTGATGACTTCCTTTGCATTGTTGTCAGTCGGCGCATTGTTGCAAGCCAATGGTGGCGTCATCTTCTTCGCTGCCGTAGCACTGATCGGTTTCTTTGCGTGGGTCATCCCATCGCTGGGTATGTGCATTGATGCCATGTCTGCCAAGGAAGAAGAAAAGACCGATGGAGGCGAGAAGAATCCTGCGACTGGTGATGGTGGAAACGCCGTTGTAACAACGCTATTGTTCTGGCTTAGCCTCACAAGTGCAGCGTTACTCTCCGGTCATTCGCTAAATGCAGCCGCTCCAACCTGGCAAGATACCAACGGCTTAGAAGAGATTCGACGAGCCGAATCGTTGACGCAAGAATGGACAATCAACAGCCGTGCTGGCAAGTTGGACGCCAAGGGCACGATGACCTTTACCGGAAAGCCGGGCGATCGTTTTGTTCTCTTGAAGTTCCCTGCCATCTTAACTCGATTTGAAGGTGAGGGGCTTCGCCTCTCCAAGGTTGAGATGCCTGGTGTGGGACTTACCTACATCGTTACCATTCCATTAAACACCAATGCGGATGGTGCCAATGTTGAAAGTGCCAATGAAAGCAAGAAGTATACGGTTTCGTTCGACTACCAAATCGAAGCGGTTCGACCGAATGAGGGTATCCCTGTTTTGACTGGGGTTGCAGCCTTGCATGAAATCGACTTGCGTTATGATGCGCCAGGCTGGGATGTACAGTGTGCAAACGCCGCTCGAATTGAACCAGCAGCGGATCAGACTACGGAAACACGTGCCAAGATCCTTCTTCGCGCCAGTGATGCGGTTGTCGTGTTACAGCCACAAGCTCGCGACTTGATGACCGAGAAAACACAATTCTTTGTTGAAGGGAGTCAGTTGTACGTCCCGGGGCCTGGTGTTGTCGACGGACGGCATCTCTTTTCCGTGAGAACAGCGCAAGGTAAAGTTCGCGATTTGGGAGTCATTATTCCAGAAGGGCTCACGGTAAGTACAGTCAATGGACCTGTGACGGCTTGGCAATTTGACGCCGATAACCGTCGACTCAAATTGCAGATTGATCCCGCTGCCGCAGCCAACTTTGAAGTGGTTATTGAAACGCAACGCGGTCTGGAAACTCTACCTGCCGACATGGTCGTGTCTCCGCTACGTATTGAAGGCACCGATGGCGAAGTCGGTCTGATCGCAGTCGCTTTTGGACCTGATGCTCAACCCGAGAAGGTAGAATCTGCAACACTATCGCAGGTTAACCTGGGTGACTTCAACGCGGGTTTGAACACAAATCCGCAAGCCGTTTTACATCGCGTCTATCGATACGGAGCAGAGGCTGGAACAGTCGAGATGCGAGTGGCCCCAGTGTCTGCAGAAGTTCGAGTTGGTAGTACGCAAGTTCTCTCGTTGGGGGACGAACGTATTGTGATGAACGTGAACTTTACAGCGGAAATCACTCGAACCGGTTTGTTCCAATTGAGTTTCAAGTTGCCAGCTGGGTTAGAAGTCGAATCGCTGTCGGGACCCTCGTTACATCATTGGTCTGAAATAACGGAGGAAGGTAATCGACAAGTCATTCTTCATCTCAATGGCAAAACCATTGGACCTCAAACCTTTGCTTTGGTGCTGGCTGGACCAGCTCCTGTGGATGTCGCTGAGTGGGAGGTGCCGCGTTTTGAATTGACGGAAGCCAGTCGTCAGACGGGTGATCTCGTGATCAATCCAATCACAGGCGTCCGCATTCGCGCCGTAACTCGCCAAAACGTGTCCGATCTTGATCCTCGCGCGATGGGTGGTCAAAGCGAAGGAGCTCTGGCCTTTAGACTGTTGCAGCGCGATTGGAAGTTGGTGCTTGGAATCGAAAAACTTGACGCTTGGGTTGTCGGTCAAGTGCTGCACGAGGTCGCTCTACGAGAAGGCCAAACGAAAGCGGTCGTTGTCGGCGATTTCAATATTCAAAACGCATCCGTACGCAGTTTGAAAGTGGTTTTGCCGCTAACCAATGTCGATGAAATCAAGACGGTTCGCGCCAGCGGTAAACAAATTGCTGACTTTGTGCGAACTGCTCCCGATTCGAATGTCTGGGAATTGCAATTCAAACGTCGCATCATCGGACGAGTTCAATTTCAAATTGAGTATGAACGCCGCGGTGAACGCGTCAACGATAGTGAAACCTTAGCGCCTCTCGAATTTACGGACGCGAGACAAATGGGATACTATTTTGCGGTCCGAGCTGGTGGACGTTTGGAATTAGAGCCTGGTGCCTTTTCCGAAGGTTGGCAAGCGGTGGATTGGAGCGTAATACCAGCCGCTTTGCGAGAAGCTGGAAACCGCAATGCTCCCGCGCTAGCCATTCGCTCACTGGCTACTACATCGTCGATGAATATTCGCGTGATTCGCCATACTTTGGCTGAAGCCCTAAAGCTGCGTGTGTCGGATGGAACCCTAACGACGGTACTGTCGCCCACTGGAGATCAGCTCACGTCGGTCGACATTACGATGGAGGTGATTCAACGCAGTAGCCTCTCAGTTCAGCTTCCGGAAGGTGGCGAGTTGTTCAGCATCTTCGTCAATGGCGAAAGCGTTCACTCTATTCGTCAGAATGGAACTACTTGGCAGTTTTATATCTTGCCAGGTATCGATGATCGAACTGCGCAGGTCCGATTTGTCTATTTGCTGAAAGGTGCTGGGTTGAGCGAATTGAAACTTGCGAGCCCATTATTGAATGTCCCCTTGGAATCCGTCCGCTGGAACGTGATTGCACCCAAGGGCTATAAGCTCAGCGATAACGACGGCGATATGGAACTTGTTGAGGAAGTGAAACGCAACGATTTGAATCGAGATACGTATCTCTCCTCAGTGCTCGAGAAGAAGAATTCTCAAGCTAAACAAGCTGCTCAACTGTTGGAGCAAGCAGGACAGTTCTTGCAAGCGGGCGAGCAAGGCAAAGCTTGGCGTGCATACAACAACGTGGCAAACCGAAATGCATTAGATGCTGCTTCTAACGAAGATGCGCGTGTGCAACTTGAAAACTTGCAAACACAACAAGCGATTGTGGGTTTGAATACCCGAAGGCAACGTATGTTCTTGGACAACGATTTATCCGATTCGTCGGTCGAAGAGAATGAGCAGATGCGGATAGCGGCCAATATGAATCCGATTCTGCAGCAGAATGACATCAACTTCCGTCCACAAGAAATGAGTCAATTGTTGGCAGGCAACTCCAGTAAAGATAACGCTGTGTTGCAGCAGATTGCTGGTCGTTTAGTTCAGCATCAGCGGGCCACGGAACCTGCTCCGCAAGCGATTGTTATCAGCGTGCCCGACGATGGAACGGTTTACAGTTTCGTTCGCGGAGTTCAGGTTGCCGAAAATGCTCCACTGGAACTTGAACTCGAATTCAGTTCGCAATATCAATTGCACGCATGGCAGTGGATAGCTGCAATTGCTTCAGTCGTGCTTCTTTCCTTGGCCGTATTGGTTCCCATGCGTAAGGCATAGTCATGACGGTTGCCCGCGCGGCGGTGTTCTGCCGCGCGGGCCCTTGCCACGATGAGTATTGGCTCACCCATTAATGCTGATCCACCACTCCGTGCCAGCATGCTATAATGAAGGGCTCTGGCCACAGCTAGCGCCATTCCTGGGCGCTAGAAGAGTCGCCCGCTTTTACCCTTCCTCCAAGTTGTGCCAATCATGTTGCGTATCGCCCTCCCCAGCTGGCTGCTTATTCTCCAGAGTTTCGTGCCTGCCGTTTTGTGCCAAGAAGCAAAATCACCCATTCCAGAACGAGTCCTCTTCCTTGGCAATTCGATCACGCTCCATGCGCCGGCTCCGAATATCGGTTGGGAAGGGAATTGGGGTATGGCAGCCAGTGCGATAGATAAGGACTTTGTGCATGTGCTCTTGCAAAAGTGGAAGGAATCGTGCGGCCAAACACCGAAAGCGATGGTCAAGAACATCGCGGAGTTTGAACGCAAGCTGGGAGATTATGCGATTGAAGAACAGTTGAAAGAGGAATTGGCCTTCAATGCGGACGTTATCATTTTGGCGATTGGCGAAAATGCCACGGTTCCCAAAAGTGATCAAGAGAAGATCGCTTTCTCTGAGGCAATGGATCGATTATTGGAAGCGCTCAAGAGAAATGAAGAAGCCGCCATTTACGTCCGCAGTCAATTTTGGCCCGATGAAGTGAAAGATGCGCTGATGAAGAGTGCGACAGAGAAAGCAGGTTGCGTTTGGGTTGATTTAGAACGCATCGGTACGGACCCGAAGAACGCAGCGAGTGCCGAGCGACATTTCGAGCATGCCGGCGTCGCTGGTCATCCAGGTGATAAAGGGATGCAAGCGATTGCTGATAAGATCTGGCGAGCGGTTGAGCTACAAAACAAATAGTCTCGCGAGGGAGCGGTTAGTTTGATTTCGCAGGAGTTGTCGGAGTCATCAGCTTCGTGACTGCGACCGACAAGCTGCCGTCGGTATGCCAAGCATCCCCTCCCCCGTTCTTGCCTTCCAGAATGGTGTGGAACCCCGCCACGATACGCACTTCGATTAGCAGATCGGTTTTCTTTAGCGTATCCATAATGTGATCGCGTTCAGCATCCACATTCCCATCGATGTGATGAGTGATTTCTCCGGTCGTGTGACTCAAGCCAACGCGTTCGTCATAGGTAGCTGAGCCGAACCAAACGTCGCGTCCATCGGGTGTTTGTTCGTTATATTTCCAAAAACGGACATGATGTCGTTTGCGTGGGTTATCGCCAACAGGTTGTTCAAACGCGAGATCTTGTTTCCTGTCAAACAGAAACAAGCTACTGACTGGCGCTTCGTCATACTTTCGATCCAAAACGGAGGCTTCTGCTATTTCCAAAGAGCTCTTCAGTGTCAATGGATCGGCAGGATACCAGCCTGCAGCGAGCAGCGTTTTCTTGAGTTCATACTCGGTGCCAATGATGGCCACATTGAGCGGATCGCCTGGGTGTTTATCGCCCGTGTGCGTAATTCGCGGGACATCCTCCCAGGCTGGATGTCTGGCCGCGTATTGTTCCCATAGGAACGGCGCGAGAATGTAGGCCAAGCAAAAATAGACCACGATAAATCCGAGCAGTACAACCCCCAAACGACGATAGAGTTGTTTGGGTTGGGGAGCGGGTGTTGGCGAATCGGAGGTTGTATTCATGAGCGATTTCGGTGAAAGGGCCTGATGACGTTCTGCTCTATCGTAATCGAATTGCGGGGAGTTTGCAGCCTAAGTTTGTGTGTACTTTCAATCGCATCTGTGCGTATAATGTAAAAATGGCGAACTGGTTAAAGATTGTAATCTCATTGAAGCTCAGGTTTTGCCGCTGCAGAATTGCTCTTTTGGTGTTCATGTGAATCACGATTCATTTCAGCGCATTTGAAAAGACTGCTTGGGCAATAGCACGGCTAACCATATGACAGACGATGAATTCAGGATGGAGCAAGCCAAGCGTGATTCACGCATCACCCCAGCGCAACGTCAAGCTTGGGGTGACGGCTTATTGGAGGCTATGGTGGATACTCCCGCTTATCGGCTAAAGTGCACTAAAGAAGCGCGACTAGCGGAGCAAGCGAAATTGCTCAAATCCATAGAAGAGTGGATGGCAGATCAGGATCGTAAATCGGATTCTGCAACCTAAACAATTTTCGAATGATCGCCAACAGCGACCATGTTTGGTTAGGGATTTCGAGTATTGATCGCCCCAACGGCAACTTTCGCTGCGTCGGCGACATTGGCTGGAATGCCTCGTTTTTTGGACAAGGCGTTCAAGGTTGCCACGCTTTTCTTGGTGCCGATATCTCGCAAAATATTGCATACGACAATGTGCGCGTAGCCTCGATCTTTTTCCACGGGTTGTTTGAGCAACGCCAACGAAAGTGGCTCTGCTTTTTCTCCATGGCGAGTCAAGATTTTATGCACTTGGCCACCAAATTCTTCGTCGCTCATTCTTGCTATCAAGCTTTTCGCACAGCTAACATCTTTAGAATGGACCACGCCATGTAAGCCAGCAGTCCATTGATGAAAGTTCTTGGACTCGAGCAACTTCAGATACTCCTCACGGAAACCGCTGTGTCCGAGTTCGGCGATAATCTCTGCGGCATTCATGGCATCAAAGCCTTTGGCCGACTCAAGTATCTTGATGGCTGATTCGGTTGCTTCCTTTTTGACCGATTCGGGGATCGTTTTCTGCTCAGCTAACCATTCTGCCGCGTACTTTCGAGTTAGTTCTTCTTTGGCTCCAAGATCCAATGCGGATTGCAGCGTGCGCTTTTCAACTCCAATTTTGCGTTGTTCCCAAAGGCGGATCAATCGTGTGTGAATCTCGTCGTTGGGATCGTTGATTCGACGGACGATGATCAAATCGGCCGACTTTCCCCATTGCAGCAAAATGGCTTCCGCTTTTTTCCCATCATCAAACGGATCATTCAAGATCTCGACCAGTGGTTCTAAGCTGCGTTCGTCTTGGAGTTTTTCCAGAATGGCTAGCACGACATCTCGATCAAATCTCTTCTCTTTAAGTATGTTGTGGAGCATCGGAACATTTTCAGCGGTAGCCCATACCTTCAGAGCAGGTTCCGCCGTTTGTCGACGTTGATCTTGGTCGAGAGAGTTTAGGGCTTTCGAGACCGTTTGTTGTTTTTTGGGGTCGAGTGGTTGGTTAGCGAAATATTCAACCGCTTTTTCAATCTTCTGTTCATCGTTGCTAAGCAGTGCGGATACTTGGTCACCGAACTCATCCGCAACAACGGTGGCGCATGGATTGAGTAAGGCCAAGATGCAAACAGCGAAGAAGATTCGTAGCATAGATGGGGCAATAGAAAAGAGGAGTGTCGGTAAGAAGTTTCTAGTCTAAAAGTAAGATCAAGCTCAGGCAACCTTTTTCGTGAATGTTTGCCACGATGAGCAGCCCAGACATCGCTGCACCATCACCAATTCTATAGATCTTGAGTTCACGAATAGCCGATTGGTCAAATGCACCTCGCAAAGCTGTCTGAGCGGCTGCGGCGTCTTCTTGGTTTTCTAGGAGCAAGCCCGCAGACATGCGCACACCCCTGTCTGGAATGGTCTTAAGCTCTTGGATAATATCCGGTGGCGAGTTCAGGTTGCGTTCATATACCACACCCCAAGTCGATAGCCAGTTTGCCTCCCCTAGTTTCTCCCAGGTATCACCCAAGAAGTAGCGATAACGCAACATTGCTTCTTCTTCCAGGTTTGGCATATTCTGTGGATTGTAGAAAACGCTGCTCCCAAAGGCCTGTTGGCTGGGGGGACCAAAGGTGATTTCTAAGTCGGTTACAAAAGAGGGTTTAGAGATGATTGTGGGATTGGTATCATTCGGCATTGGGCAAAGCTCGATATAAAAGTGCGTTCTGTTTTTGAGGAAAGTAACCTCGCAATGGTTATCAATCAAGTTCTGCAATCCATGAATCGCTAGGAATCTAAGGTGCTGAAACTTCACTAATAGGTAAATGCATCAAACGCATTGCATCCTTTTCTTGCCCATAGAGAACCAAGACATCACTGGCTTGAATCGTTTGGCTAGGACCTGGTATGCCAGGCAGAAGTTCATCGTTTCGCCGAATCGCAAGTACAACAACTCCCGAGTCCCAGGGACGCGAATCCCGAAGCATTTTTCCCACCAACGGATTATTGTCTTCAATCAGATACTCCGAGACAACGTAACCATGTTCAACACGCAAGAGTAGCTCGTAGTCGAGGGCCCGCACTAATCCTGCTTGAGTGAGTGAATACGAAATCATACGGTCCAGCGTGCGCCGCAAATAACGAACTCTTCCAAGTAAACTAATGGTCAGCGCGATGACTACCGCAGATAAGATGAGCAATAGCGACTGGAATACATTGTTGCCTTGCACAAAAGTGGCTACCATCGTAGCCAAGGCCGATGTGAGACCAATGTTCCCAATCAAAATCAGATCGCGAATGATTCTGCGGCGCACAGGATGATTGACTACCAGTTCAGCTTCTTTGGTCGTGAATCCAACTCCGAAGAAGGCTGAGTAGCTTTGGAAACTTGCCGTGTCAAAACTAAGTCCGGTCATCATTAGTGCTGTTGTGGCTACTTTGATGGCGAGCCAGGAAAACAGCGCGATGACAGTAAGCGTAATGATGGCGGTCATAACTACTTTGAACCCATTCTCAACGTTGAGGCACGAAGCAGGACATTGCTTTACTGACAGCAGGCTTACCCTAAAATCAAATGCAGAAAGTCTTTCTGTATGCAGTTTCCATGCCAAACCTTACTCGCGAATAAGGACCGTATTTTTCTCGATTTGATGCGAATTTGGGCAAAATCGAAGTCGTTTTTGCTTCGATTGTGTGCGGAATGGCGCAAAATTTGCCTAGGTGTGCGATTGGGCCCGACGAGGGCGAGTACGCTCCTCGCCCCTATTCGATGGTCGCTTTTGGACTCTTGTGACGGCGAGGATTCAATGCATGACTGACGAGACGCGTTCATCTAGCCGCGAATCGATGTACGATCGGTTCCGCGCGTCGGCACATTTACATGCGGGCAATTGGCGTGATCCTGAGCACGATCTGGAAGCGATACGTTTGGCGAATCTTGAGGAGCGAACGGCAATCGAACAGTTCTTGATTGCCCGAGGTATTCAGCATTTCATCGACGCGGAAGCCTTAGCTTTGCTCGATACCCCAACGGCACAACAGGCTTTGCTTCAAGCATTTCATTCGGGCTCGCCCGAGTTGCGGGCTGCCATTGTTCGTGTTGCCCCTCAACTTATTTCGAACGATGAACAACTCACGGAGTTACTTCAGCGCGTTGATGAATGCGATGCTTACAAGGGGCTCGACCTAACATTGCAGCAAATTGAATCGACCCATCATCCAAGTATCGTAGAGGCCATGTTGCGCAGAATCGTAAGAGACCCAGGTGTTGTTGCTGTTCATTATGCTGCCCTATTGCTCTTCTTGTTTGACAAGGCGTCGTCGCCGTTTGATTGGGAGAAGCGGCCTTTCTTTTTGAGATTTAATGCAGGCGATGAAGCCGATCGTCGGCAAGCGTTTGTTGAGTTGTGCGAACATTTGGGCTATGCGTCTGCTCCTTTCTGCGACGCATGGCCAACATAGGATTATGAAGGGTAAGTATGGGTTGGCTCGTATGGTTTCTGGCAGTACTAATTCACGCAGCTATGGCGTTCGCTTTTGTCCGAGGCTTCGGATCGGGTGTTGGTGCCGCTTTGTATTCCTGCTGCGTATTAGGCTTTATCGCAACGGCTGGGTTTGCTTTGAAAAGTTCGACTCTCAATACGGTCACATGGAAGAACCGGCTAGCTGGCTGGTTCTTGCCGTGGACGCATTGGGTAGGAGGTGGCTCGTTGACCTCCTTGCTGATCAAGAACGCGATTATGTCGATCTTGTTCGGCGCATTGATCATGGGATGTGATCGATACGGCTTGCTTCACGAATTGGTAGGCATGAAAGCCAGCGACCACTCCCAGCGTTTCTCCTGGCTGGAACTAGCCACTCTCTGGGGTACCGTTGTCTGCTGGATCGTATTGTTATCGGCGTGGTCCTTGCTCGTTCGAGCCTGGGCCAAGAATCAATTGAATGTGTTATCTGTGTTGTTGAAGGGACCTGGAAATTGGGTTCCGTTCCTCTTGCCTCCCGCTGCGGTCGGTTCTTCTATAACGCTGCGATATGCGGGCTTTCCGAGCTTAGGATTGTTGGTTGTGGCAATACCACTATTGATCACAACGGGCCCCGTACTCTTGATGCTGGCTGTGTTCTTCTGGCATCACCTACGAGGTAAGCCAATCCGGTGGAACTGAGTTTTGGACTGAAATGGAATTGGTGCGGAGAAAATTTTGTCTTCTAGCGGGCTATACGATCCATGAGTTAACATGGTGTCGTTCCGAATTCACTGAATCGTCCAATGAAAGAGAAACCATGAAAGGTTCGAAAACAGCGAGTATCGCCGGCTGGGTATTGAGTGGGCTCCTGGCATTGTTTCTCATTGTCGCCAGTGCCATGGGTAAGTTCACGGAGTGGGAAGGTAAAGCCGAATTGTTTCAAAAGATGGGCTTTACCAATGAACTCATGATGAAGATTGGAATCGTTGAAGTCGCGATTACCGTTTTGTTTTTGATTCCTCGGACCAGTTTTGTCGGAGCGATACTGCTCACCGGATACCTTGGCGGAGCGATCGTAACGCATTTGCGTGTGAACGACTCAATTGTTTTTCCCGTGATTATTGGAGTTGTCGTGTGGGTGGCTCTCGGTCTGCGTTGTCCGACGATCTTTACTTTAGCCTTCGCGCCAGCTGACCTTAAAAAGTAGCCACTGAGTTTTATAGTGGTGTCAAAAGAAAAAGTGAGCCTTACCTTGCATGGTAGAGCTCACTTTCTTCTTACAAGAGTCTGTTTGGAAAAATTGTGTCGCTTACTTTACCTTTTGGGCTGGTGGTGGAACCCAACTTCCATCAATGATCGAAGGCTTCTCTTCTCGTGGCCAATAGAGTCGGAGCATCAAGACGAATTTGCCTGCCGGTGCTGGAAGCCAATTGGATACTTTGTCTGGGCCAGGGTTTTTATTCTGCAAATAAAGCGTGACAGAGCCATCAGGGTTTTTCTTGAGTTCATCGCGAGCACTCAGCGTTTGCCGATTCAATTCGTTTTCGATGAAGAAGTATTCAGCGTTGTACATAGTCAACGACCAGAAGCCGTTTACGGGCGGCATCTGACCGGCGGGGATGTTGATCACGTAATTGCATTTCCCGTCATAAGGTTGGCCGTCTGCGTCAGTTTGCGACGTGGGATAGATCGCATCTTGTGGGCGATTCGCACCTAAGCCAATAGCCGTCACGAGAGCTCGCTGCAGATAGTCCGTGCCGTATGTTCCCGCATTGGTCGTGAATGTCCAGCCGTTGATAGCGGTTCCTGCATTTTTGAAGTGACTCATGATCTTTTCAAATCCGAGCTTAGGGACGTTGGCCAATGCGGATTTCACTTTGCCATCGAGTTTGCTGAAATCGACGGGCTTACCAGGTTCAATACCCAGACGTGCCATTTTCTTGAGCATCGGAGCATCTGCTTCCGCAGGAGGGTTGTCTTTCATCAATTGTGCCAACAACTGGAAATAAGCTTGGCTATCAAGCTTGTTGACTTGATCGCGAACCGGCGTCTTCATGTCGATGCTTGGATCAACTTTACCTTTGGGTGGGGTATAGTCTTTGCCGTAAGCACTTAGGGGACATACTTTGATTTCATTTTGGATCTTGTGAACTTCGGCGTAATCGGCCACTGTACCGGTGCAGTAGATTCGACCAAGGATCCAGATCATGTTGGTAGGTGATTTGTATTCGACAACACCCTCGGGCAAAGTTCCTTTCCAATTCGGACCCGTTATGGCGTAGGTCAAGGCCTCAGTTCCTGTGGTGCGTTTACCTGGGACTTGAAACACGTCTGTCCAACCATCCAACATCGGAAACAAGTAATATCGTCCATTGACATCGGGCAGGCTTACGACCCAGGGCTCGCTTCCAACATCAAACCAGCCCGTTGTATAAAGAGTATCAGCGTTGGGTGCCGTTACATCACGGAACTGAGCCGATGGATAGGTCTTCATGCGGACAAGATGCCCCATGGGGGCTCGAGTTCCAATCGGTTCGGCTACGTTGGTCATGACTCGGCGCGTCATTTCCATCGTCACCAACGGATAGCCGTAGATGTAAGCCTCCAAAGCAATGTTCTCAGCTTCCTGGGCTGTAACATCTTGTGCCGTAATCTCTTGAGTCGTAGCTCGATTGGCAAGAAAAAACGTGGCCATAATCAGAAGGTAATGAAGGGGCTTGTTCATAAGTGCTTTCTCGATGAGGTGAAATAAGGCTAGAGTTCAGCCGCGATGTGAAATGCTATTTTACTTTGACCAGCGCAGGTGGTTTCCATGATCCTGATCCAATAGGCAGAATGGATGGTTCCTTGTCGGTAGGCCAGTAAAGTCGCATTACCAAATAAATGGGGCCGTTAGGTGCTGGCAACCAATTGGATTCCTTATCTGCACCGGGTGAATCCTTTTGGATGTACAATGTAAGTGATCCATCCGCGTTCTTTTTCAGGTTTGGTAACATCGGAGCATTGATCAGATAGCGATTGATCGGATTCTTGATCAGAAGTTGAGTTTTACCATCGTACATCGTGACCGACCAAAACGCGTTGACAGGTGGCAGGTCACCGGCTGCAAAGGTTAATGTATAGTTGTGTTTACTTCCGTCGAGCAATTCACCATTCGGTAGAGTTTTAGCCATCGGATAGACGGCTTCGACTGCATCATTGCCATAGATGCCTGCAGTCGCTGCCGCAGCTCGCAAGGTCCAGTTGCCGTTGTAAAACTCGCGATCACCGAAAGCAGAACCGACGCGCCAGCCATTGATATCTTTCATAGCTACTTCAAGCAGCTTCTTGATTTTCTCTTCGCCTTGCTGCATTCCTTCTTTTACTGCCCCCTTCATTTCAGGAGATGCATTTTTTAAGGCCTTAAGCAGCTTTTCAACCTTCGCGCGGATCGCGATTTCTTCAGGACCAGGAGGAGCGAATTGAAGTGAGAAGGCTAGGTATTCCCAAAAGTTCTGGATCAACAACTCTTTGTTGACTTTCGGGAAATCGATCGCTGGTGCCATCTGTGGAGCCGGCTGTTTGAGAAACGCGGATAGCGGTTGCACCTTATAGTTTGCTTGGATCTTGACAACGTTGGGCATGTCTTCCGGATTGAAGAGCTGAGTTCGATAGGCTACTGCCGAGAACCATGTCGAAGAGTAAAAGACATCTTTGATACCAGCAGGTTTTTCTCCCTTCCAGCCAGGTCCAACCACCAGATAGTCACCTGCTTCTGGGCCAGTGGCTCGTTGTCCGATGTAGCCATAGTTGAATGTGTTACCGTCGCAGAGCATCACCGAATAATAACGCTCTTTGGGGACTGCAGGGACTGACAACACGATGGGTTCGGTACGCAGGTCCAACCATAACAACGAATAAGGAGTGTCGCTGTTGGGAGTGACGATGGCTGTATCTTCGTAGGTGAAGACGCGAGCTTCATTTTTGATTTGATTGAACGGTGCTTTGTATTGGCCTGAGTTTTTATCAACGCAGTATTCGTACATGATGCCGTAGTTCATTACGATCGGCAGGCCATAAATGAACGCTTCTTCGGCAAGTGTCTTTGTTTCTGCAACGTTAAGCTCTTGGGCGCGTAGCGATGTGTGCGAGGATAAAAGAGCAATGATGGCGAGTAAGAAGTTTTGCAAGTAGTTTCGCATGTTGTATGTCATTCGATAGGGTTGATCGGCACAATCAGAGCCTGGACTCAATGGTCACTGGGGTAGATCTATTCTATACCAACCTTGTGGCTAAGAAAGCGTTATTGTCAACGCATTTCGGGTTCGGTCGTTTGAGCGTAGCTGTATTAAAGCGGTGGCTGGTTTATAATCTAGGCTAGCACGGGCAGTGCCCCTGGCCCGTGGCGTACGGGGTAAATGACCGCCGCTGGGATACTGCGGATTCCAGTGAGACTTAAAGGAGCAATAGCCAAAATGAGTAGCTCCCAGCCGCCGATCATGAGTGTAACTGAATACCGCCAGTGGGAGCTGCAGCAAAAAGAGCGGCATGAGTATTGGCATGGGAATGTCTATTCACAAGCTGGGGGCACTCGCAGGCATAGTTTGATCGCAACGAATCTTTTGGGTGAAGTGAGTTCTCTTCTTCGAGGAAAGCCCTGTGAGGCGCACGGTAGTGATATGCGGGTTTATATACGGGAAACCGGCTATCAGGCCTATCCCGATGTGTCCGTGGTCTGTCCTCCCGTTGAGGCAGACTCGGAGCACGAAATCAGCAACCCTTCATTGGTCGCAGAAGTCTTATCGCCCAGCACCGAGGATTTTGATCGAGGGACAAAGTTCGGACATTATCGCACCATGGATTCGTTGCAGGAGTATCTAGTGCTCTGGCAGGATCGAGCCAAGATCGAGCAGCACACCAGAACGGCTGAGGGATTCTGGTTGCTGCGCGAAATCGAAGGCCTTGAAAAATCGATCGCTCTGGCCAGCTTAAATGGAGCAGAGCTTCGCTTGGTCGATATCTATGACAAAGTAGATTTTCTTAGTTAGCTTCAAGCGAAGCCATATCGATCGAGAAGCGATATTTGACTTGGCTCTGGAGCATGCGATCGTAGGCCTCATTGATCTGCTGAATTGCGATCACTTCAACATCGGCAGTGATCGAGTGCTGACCGCAGAAGTCGAGCATCTCTTGCGTCTCGGCAAATCCACCGATCATCGAACCGCTCAGCGTCTTGTTACCGTAGATGAGCGAAAACGCATTGATGGGTGTTTGGTGTTCGGGAACACCTACCAAAGTCATATTGCCACCACGACGGAGTAAGTCGAGGTACATGTTGAGATCATGCGCCGCAGAAACCGTATCCAAGATCATGTCGAAACTTCCCGCATGCGCCGCTAATTGATTTGCATCGTTCGACAGAATCACTTCATGGGCTCCCAAGCGAATTGCGTCTTCGATCTTGCTCGGCGATGTGGTGAAGACTACCACGTGAGCTCCCATGGCTCGCGCGATCTTTACGCCCATATGTCCCAGTCCACCTAAACCAACAATGCCCACCTTTTTACCGACGCTGATGTGGTTTCGTTTGAGCGGTGAGTAGGTCGTGATCCCTGCGCACAATAATGGTGCGGCAGCTGCCAGATCGAGATGAGCGGGCACCCGCAGTACAGCACGTTGGTTAACGACGATGCTATCCGAGTAGCCACCATAGGTGACCGGAGCTGTTTCATATTTATCGGGACTGTTGTAGGTGAAGGTCGTGTCAGGGCTAAACTGTTCAAAGCCCTCTTGGCACGTCGGGCACTTTGAATCGCAATCCACCATACAGCCCACGCCGACAATATCCCCTACTTTGAACTTGCTGACATTGCTACCGACCTGTGTTACGCGACCGACGATTTCATGGCCGGGAACGCAGGGATAAATCGTAGGCATCATTGCATGCCATTCATCTCGCACTGTGTGTAAGTCAGAATGGCAAACACCGCAGAACAGGATTTTGATTTGCACATCGTCCGGAAGAGAATCACGCCGTGGGATTTCCATACCACTAAGAACGGAAGTTGGGCTGGTGGCTGCGAATGCTTTAGACTTGTACATCAGGCTGCTTCATGAAATGGTGTAAACGACTTTCTCCGGGACGATAGCTACTACATTGAAATGGAAAATGTGATTTGGTTAAAGGAGTGGCAAGTGTAAATTTCATTCTTCCCATGTGTCATGGAGCGGCCTAGTCCAGTAACGAATTTTGGAAGACGCAGTTTGCGAGAGCCCGGGCTGGAGAGAATAGCGTCAGGAAGTTATTGCGTTTTTTTGCTTCGCTTGCTTTTATCTTTCTTCTTGCTGGTCACACTTTGCGCATTCTTCAACTCAGTCTGTAAGCGTTCGATCTCTTTCTGTTGCCACCGTAGCATCTCTTCGTTTTGACGGATGATTACCTCTTGTTGCCACCGAATCGTTTGCTGCGCTTCCTTCATTCCAAACGGGTCAAAGTGTTCACTGGCAGCAGCAAAATTCGAGCTGATGCTTTTAGTGGCATCGATCAAAGGAATCGCCAGAACCTGAGCCAATTTGAAAACTTGCGTCAGCAGTTGGTTTGAATCCAACTTCGCCTCCGGCAGCTTTAAGTCGGAGGAAAGGATGTTGTTCCATAGCGAAGGCTTTGGAGAGGCTTTCGGTTTCTCTGGTTCCTGAGCGGTAGCCAAGTTCGGAACGAGAGGAAACGCAATGGCGATGAGAAGATAACTTCGCCAGAGAAGCTGATTCATATTTCACCTAAATTTCCTGCAATTGCCAAACCGCATTTTGTGACCGTCTTGGGTTTGTCTATGATGTACGGGCGGCTGACAAAAGTAAAGTGACCGGCGATAGCAGTGACTTTTCGGTCAAACTCCTTTCTCGTGAGACATGTGAAATCTCTTCTTCTCCGTGGATAAGAATGGTTGATTGTCATGGAAACTCCCTTGAAACCCGAACCAATATTTCGTCCGATGAGAATCGTTAAATTCTTCGGAATACCGCTGTTAGTCATTGGCTGTGTAGTCGGATTGATTCGAGTTGGCTACACGTTACGTGAATGGCAAGGCCAGTGGAAGTTGTCGCAAGTCATCGAGGACTTAAAAAGCAAAGGTATCAGCACAAATTCTGAAGCAATCGAATTGGCTTATCACGCCAACACTTCTGATACGGATACTCAGGCATGGTTAGACTTGCTTGCGAAAATTGATTCGGTTGAGTTTAAGGAGGCTGCTCAAGGAGTGCCAAACTTTGATTCATCCGTTGAGATAGACGAGTGGGGGGATAGCTTCGATACTTCTGCAAACTGGAAGTACGCGCAAGTTTCAATTCCGTTTGTCGAACGTCAGCAAGGTCTGGTACATCGCATTCGCGAATTAGCTGCGGCTCCGCAACCTGTTCGTTTTCCCATTCGATTCGCATCGCTGAATACCTTGTTGCCGGAAGTTCAGAGCTCGCGTGGACTAGCGCGACTCCTATGGCTCGACGCCCAGGTGGCTCTGCATCTTGGCGATTCGCAAAGGGCTTTGGATGACTTTCTTGCCTTGCATAACTTGAGTCGTCATGTAGAAGCCGTTCCGTTCGCGATCTCTATTTTAGTATCAAAGTCATTCAAAGGTATGGCGCTGACTATTGCACAAGAAGGGATAGAGCAGGATTTTTTCAGCGATCAGCAGCTTCAGTATATCGATGACGTTTTGGCTCGGAATTGTGACATCGGCGACGAATGGAACGCGTATTGTGAACGGGAATTGGGAATGTGCATTCCGGTATTTCTTGACCCTGCGCTAGCATCGGAGAAATCCGGAAAGCCATTGCCAGCTCGGGGACACGACGCGATCTATTTCATCGACATGATGACTCATCTAGCGGATATGCCCACAGAAGACTGGGAGTTGTTTTACAAAACAGTCAGTCAGCAGGACGTGAAGTTCAATGAAGATGTACGCTCATGGCGGGGCAGAGTTGATTTGGTCTTAACCGGGTTATTCGTTCCCGCGCTGACGTCGCTGTCGATTTCTAGTATCGATCGGGCTCAGCATTATCGACAAGCTCGCCATGGCGTAGCGCTTCGCCTGTTTCAGCATAAGCATGGCGAGTTTCCTCAATCACTGACGGAGTTACCTCCCTTTGATCGCGACATGCGTGCCTTCAAGCAACAGTCTTTTGGTTATGTTCTTGCGCCAGATGGCGCAACTTTATGGGGAGGCCGATTTAAGGGCGATAATCAGCTGATTTCCCCCACCATTCCGCCGACGGACCAGCAGACTCAAGAATCCCTCGAGAATCGAGGCTATGTTTGGAGCTTAGAGATTCGCAAGTAGTGGTGGCGCACATTTTTCCGTGAAGCAGGGCTTGTGGGCCGCCAATTCTTGTGCGGGTGTCGCCCCAACGTTGATCGATGTTTTTTCTTGACTTCAAGTGTTGACTTGTATAAAACCAAAGAGTTAAATAACTAGGTGGTTATATAGGAGACTGTATGCCGGACCAGCTCACGGAAACTTTTGCCGCTTTAGCGGATCCGACTCGTCGTGCCATTATCGATCGGCTCTCGAAAGGGGCAGCGTCCGTTTCTGATGTGGCTGAGCCGTTTCTGGCTGAGATGAGCCTTCCCGCAGTGACAAAACACTTAAAGGTGTTGGAACGAGCTGGATTGATATCGAAGTCCGTCGATGCTCAGCGACGTATTTGCCAATTGAACCCCGATGGTTTTAAGGCCTCGTTGCAGTTCTTAGATCAATACCGCCAGCTATGGGAAGAGAGCCTCGATCGACTTGATGTGTACATTCAGTCGGTCATGGCTGAACGAAAAAAATCTACAAGCAAGAAGAAAAAGAAAGCCAGTCATGGTCGCGAAAAAAGATCCAAGTGAAATTTCCATCACACGTGTTTACGACGCACCTGTAGAGGTTGTGTGGGATGCTTGGACAGATCCGGCGCAAGTTGCGCAGTGGTGGGGGCCGCGCGGCTTCACCTTGACGACGCATGCCAAAGATCTTCGGGTTGGCGGCATTTGGCATTACACCATGCATGGCCCTGATGGAACCGATTATCCCAACAAGACATTTTATCACGTTGTCGAAGAGCACAAGAAGTTGGTCTACGACCATGGTGGTTACGATGATCGTCCACCGCTCTTTCGTGTCACCGTTCTATTCTCCGAAGAGAATGGCAAAACAACCATGGATATGACCATGCGTTTTCCTTCTCCCGAGGAAGCAGTTGCCACCGTGGCGTTTATCAAGAAGGCCGGCGGTACGGCAACCTGGGATCGCTTAGCCGAGTATCTCAGCGAAACACTGCACGCCCAAACGCATTTTGTCATCCATCGCAGTTTTGAAGTTCCCGTCGAAGTTTTGTTCGATATGTGGACCAAGCCCGAGCATTTGGCCCGCTGGCAGTTACCACCTGGTTTCCAATTGCGTTTCATTCACGCCGATATCAAAGCAGGCGGCAATAGTTTCTTCGAAATGAGCCATAGCTCAGGGATGAAATTCTTCGCCAAGTTTGACTATAGTGAGGTCACTAAACCCGAAAAGATATCTTACATCCAGCAATTCTGTGATGCGGACGAAAATCCTTCCCGCCATCCCGGCTTGCCTGAATTTCCCTCATCGATGCGCACCACCATTCTCTTCGCCAGCGAAGGGCCCAGTGCATCGCGAGTTACTGTTATCTCCGAAATCTTGCCAGGAACGCCTTCCTCCGAAATTGAAGTCTTCAAACAAGAACGCCCTGGTATGACTCTAGGCTGGACGGGTTCCTTTGACCAGTTGGAGTCTCTGTTACTGCTTTATTCTCGATAAACTTGATTCTTCTCGTACAGCTCCAGTCGTTCAAGGAATTGAGATTTCATACCAGAGTTCACAAACTTTAACCCCAATTGCAAGAAAAGATTGTTTTCGTTGAGGCCATTGTAGCGCAAGTAGATTTGTTCTGCATCATCGGCATTGATGCCCGCAATAGCCTCTTCCTGCAGCTTTCGAGCTTGTTTAAAATCGCCGTTGGCTGCATAAACAGCAGCTGCCGTGTCAACATGGGAGTACCAAGTTTGCAGTGCTGGCAATAAATCGAATGCAAGTTTGGGATTGTATATCAGTTTATTCTTGCTGGTGGCTAGTTGCCATGCGAGTTCATTAGCTAGGTCTCGGTGTTTCGCCAGCTCTTTTTCTTTCTGTAGACGTATTGCGGCCCGCTTGTAAGCTGCGGCTGCTTTATCGAAGGATTCAATCGTAGCTGCAATCTTTCCTCGACCAGAATCCGCGTAGGCCATTGCCACGTCTTGCGGATCTACCCGTCTCCATACTTGTCGATCTCCAATTTGCCCTTGTGAGTTTTCCTCGATTATGATCAATCTATTGTTCGTCGCTAAAGTAGCCTCGTAAAGCCTGTACGATGGACTGCCATCTTCAAAGCGCACCAGTCCTTCCAAAGTAAACGTTCCATCTTTTCGTTGACGTAATCGTCGTATCTTTTTTTCGCCAACCTGAAAGGAATACAATTCACGAGCGACCGAGGGGACCCAAAGAGATCTGGCTTCAAACTCACCAGGAGAGGTCTCTTGAATTTCAATAACCCAGTCTTGGTGCGCATCATCTTCACGAACCCATATCCCCGCTACGCCATTGTTCGCGAACGCGGGAATTAAGGTGGGCGAACACCCAACCAATGTGGCCAAAACGGCGATCAGCTGCAGTAATGCAACGCTAAGGCCGAGAAACTTCGTTACTTTCATGATTTCTTCCCAGGAAATTGAATTTGATTTGGGATTTTAAGAATTTATGTTGAGTGAGGCCCACTATGGAAATGCCCCAACGTTCCACAGGGCGGACAAGAGCGTCCGATAGTTTTCCGAAAAAAGATGAGCGAACAATTTGCTCGACAGACTTAGTCCAAAAGTGGGTGGGGCAGAGTTCTATTAAGACTAGCGTCAAGGGCGTGGGGCTGAGTAAAAAAAGAAAAAGCCGGCTCCAACTACATTCGTAGTCTGGGGAACCCGCGTTTTCTTATTTTTCGATTCGGCAATTGGTTCGAATCACAACGGAAACCATAGGCCAGCGGCATCTTACGATAGACGGCTTGATTGCTCAAAACACAACACCAACTTTCATTGTAACACCGACCTGTCGACGCTTTATTTGTGAGGGTTTCCTGCGATTAAAAGCAATTTCGCTGCAACAAAGCGAGTTTCTACGCTTCAGTTGGTACTCGCCTTGTCGATCTTGTTACCATTTACGCTAGTTCTCGCGGTAGTTTGGGTGTGTCAAACGCTCACTCCAAATGCGAGCACGAAGCGTGAAGAAGTGAATATATTTGGGCTCAATGCGGACTATTCAAAGAAATGGGCGGGGGAAATGCAGTCCACGCTTTCTTCCCACTTTTCCTCGTCGATGTCGGCTTAAGTTATTGAGCGATCTGAAAAGTCATGGCCAGGCGTTCCCCAAAAATGGCTGCTTCCGAATCTGCTTGTTGATTGGTATGTGTTGTTGGAATCGACGAAAGACGCCTATCATCTTGTTCGCTGACATGTACAGCGATATCTTTAGCGAAGATACTTCTCGTAGCGGACCTCATACTGTCACAAAATTTCACCCGAGATATTGGAAGTGGAACGTGGTAGTTCTGCATCTTAATCGGTAAACAGCGTCACGACGGATAATGGCAGATCGTTGAGTAGTAGAGTGTCGTTGAATATGCATTGAGTATTCCATGAGTGAGCGAACTGAAATCGCTGCAACTATTTGATTGAGGGGCGAATGGATATCAAGAGCTTGTTGGACAGATGCCGACAGGGAGACCAAGCAGCTGAGCAGGAGTTGGTCTGTTATTTCGTTTCGCGAGTCTCGGGTTTTGCCGAGAAACGTATCGCTCCTCTTTACAAAAGACGCTTCGATGGGGACGACGTAGCAAACAGTGTTATGAAGTCTCTCATCTTGAGGGTTCGAAAGGGGATGATCGATTGCGAAGATGAGTGGAAACTATGGAGTTTGTTGCTGCTGATGACTAAGCGGAAAGTGAATCGCCGCGTCCGGGAAGCTCAGCAGGCCAAGCGCGATATTCGTCGGGAGTTTCTACCAGCCGTTTCTGAGGATGTATCGGGAATTGAATTAGCAGATATCGTTGAGAATTCGGACAACGAAAGCTACGACGAAAGCGCTCTTCTTCTTGAGAAGGCGCTGCTATATATCGAAAGCAACCAAGCCAAGGCGACAGCCCCAAGTCATCGTGAAGTATTGGAGCTCACAATGCGCGGAATGCCTTACAGTGAAATTTGCGAGACACTGAAACAGCGAGTTGGCAAAGAGATAAGCTTAAAGATGATTCAACGGAAAATGCGAGACATTCGTGAAGCTGTTCTCGAAGTTGTTGCGGCCGATTCGGAGTGATTTACACTTCGTATTAAAAATGGGGCTTCACGGGTTTCGGAAGTGTAAGATCTTTGCTGGAAAGATTACTGAGAAGGGCGTTTGCAAGATGCGCATCTCGCCGCATCCCAAAGGTGTCAGTTGTGGACGTATAGGGCATTCTTCATCAGGACCCTCCAGCGAGTCGTTTGGATTCACTTGATCTGGCATTGGTTGAACCTTCAATGAAATCACATCGCTGATATTCTTTAAGTAAATATGTTTGGGAGTCAGAAATACCACTTGAAGATGCTCACGGCTGCACTCCGCTGGTTGGTTCTTGGCAGCGATAATGAGTCGATTTCCTTCTTTTCCTTCCACAAAGGATACGGGTTCGGGTTCAGCAGTATGTTTCCGTTGGCGACCTACGATAAACGAGCCGAAAGCTGGTAGTGTCTCCCCGATCGCGAAAACATTGCTTTTGACATCTTGTACGGTAACAAAACATGTATAAGGAGGTTGACGAATCGAAATTCCGAAGCGTTGAAGGTACTCTTTGGCAGAGCCTCCTTCAGCACGAATCATTCGTTCTTGTAGTTCGGACAAAGCGAGTGAGTGGTGGCTATTAAGAATAGAACTTGACCAACCGAAGGCGATTAAGAAATCGTCCAGCCTCGGACGCAATGCAAGAGTTGCCAGAAACTGATCTGGGTTGCCCTTTTCCCAGTTTTGTTCGACATGTTCCTTCCACGAAGCCAGTAACAGGCCAAGGGTTGTCGCTATAGCATCGACCACAAAGGATTCTGGAGGAAGGGGGCGAATTTCGGATATCAGCTTCCCTAGTCGCGAAGGGAGTGTTTGCCAGCGACTCGCCAGATTGGTGTCGCAGAGCAACTCTCCACGGACCATTTCCTCGACTCGCTCAAACCAGTCGTCTTCTAAATCGCGGTTCCAGGATGCTGCCATGATCATAAACTTTGTTTCAGTATGTTGAATTTGATAGAGACTATAGCCTGCCGACGCCTAATGTAAAACCGTGCGTAGAAACTATGCCCGAATGCGATTAGGGGTGGACAAAGCAAGTTGGAATAATTTTCGAATTCAGTAAACGGCTGCAGTACCAAAGGAAGTGTTTTGGTGTTCAGTTGGTATGGGTTGGAGTGGTAAACGTCGTCGTATTGCACCGTGTGAAAGCCTATGCATTCCTTGCAGCGTTCTAATCGCGAAAGATATAATGTTGGGCTTCATCAGTTAGCGACTCAACTTGTTTGTTGACAGGGGGCAAAGGTGGGAGATCTGCCGCAATTAGTAGCTCAGCTTGACGCTGGGGCAACAGACTTGCTTGGCTGTCTGTCCAGTCTCCCCGAGCTGTCGAAAGCTGACAAGTTTCAGCTCGTCTTGGCCGATCAAAAGAACCGTGTTCGGGCTGGCGAACCGTCAAGTGTGGAGCATTATTTGAAGTTACTGCCGTGGCTCAGTAGCGAACCTGAACTTCAGCGACAAATCATCATTGCCGAATTTTCCCTCCGTTTGGGAACGCTTCCCACGTTACAATTATTGACCCAATTCGAAGAGAATTACGCTCGATTCGGTGAACCTTTGTTGGTTCAGTTTCGTAGCATCGCCACGCAGTGGAATCAAACACCCTTGGATCGCAACCGCTTCGATGCTCTCTGTGACCAGTTCGAAGAAGCCTGGGCTAAAACTCCCTCGCCGAGCATCGAAGCTTATTTGCAACTTGTTCCTGTGGTGTCCCACAGCCCGCTGTTGCGTGAATTGATTCTGATCGAAACCCACCATCGCCGTAAGCGTAGTGAGCCAATCAATTGGCCAGACTACCTGCATCGTTTTCCAGAGCACGTCGCCTTGCTGCATCAACTCGAAAAAGAGCAGGCTGCTTTACTCGCAGCGCCCATCAGCCAGTCGATACTAACTGACGACCCCTCCCGTAAAACCGAATTGCCCGATCTGGCCGGCTCTTACATATCTAAGCACACAATTGGCGATTTGCGCAGTGGTCGCTATCGTCTGGAACGTCGCTTGGGTGAAGGAGCTTTTGGCGAAGTCCGTCTCGCTCAGGATATGGAACTCAAACGCCAAGTGGCGATTAAGATTCCGCGTCGCGAAGCGTTGGCGAAGCTGGTCGATGTGGAATCATATTTGGTGGAAGCCCAGATGGTTGCCGCCTTGGATCATCCGCATATCGTGACGGTCTATGATGTGGGCCGGACGCTCGATGGTTCGGTGTATGTGGTTTCCAAATTTATCGATGGTTGCTCATTAGAAGAATGGTTTAAGACACGGTCTCTCGATTTTTCCGCGATAGCCAAGTTGCTTGAACGTATCGCCGGCGCACTCCATCATGCCCATCAGCGGCGTTTGATTCATCGAGACATTAAACCAGCCAACATCTTGATCGAAGAGGCGACAGGAACGCCTTATGTGGCGGACTTTGGCTTGGCGATCCGTGAGGAAGATTATCTGCAAGAAGGGCGCATCGCGGGGACTCCGGCCTATATGAGTCCTGAGCAAGTGCGTGGTGAAGGACATCGCATAGATGGGCGGAGCGATCTCTTTTCGCTAGGTGTGGTAATGTACTGGGTGCTCACAGGAAGATTACCTTTCCCGGGACAAACACGTGAAGAAGTGGCGCATGAAATCACGACGCTCGAGCCTCCTGCCCCGCGTCTACTGAAGAGTGATGTTCCGGCGGAACTAGAACGCATCTGCCTCAAGTTGCTGTCGAAACGGGCCTCGGATCGTTATTCGACGGGGCAAGCGCTGGCAGAGGATTTACAGGCTTGGCTTACACCGCGGGCCCTGCAGATATCTCAGTCGAGCAGCCAGCGGATTACGCCCCGTGGTTTGCGATCGTTTACTGCCGACGACGCCAGCTTTTTTCTCAAGTTGCTCCCCGGACCGCGCAATCGCGAGGGGCTGCCGGAGAGCATTGCATTTTGGAAAACCAAAATAGAACAGCGCGACGTGGAGCAGACATTTACGGTCGGCCTGCTGTATGGGCCGAGCGGCTGTGGTAAATCGTCGTTGGTCAAAGCGGGTTTGATACCCAGTCTTTCTCCTGAGGTCATTGCGATCTATATCGAAGCGACGCCGGAGGAGACCGAAAGTCGAATCTTGCGTCAGTTGCGAAAACGGCTTCCGGAACTGCCGAGCGAATTGGGTTTGGCGGAGTGTGCCGAGCGGATTCGTCGTTTGGATTCTCCGAAGGTGGTGCTGATCATCGATCAATTCGAGCAATGGCTTTACACGCATCGCGTCGATGTGGATGGCGATTTAGTGCGGGCGCTGCGTCAATGCGACGGAGGACAGTTGCAAGCGATCTTGATGATTCGCGACGATTTCTATTTGGCAGCTGCACGCTTGATGAACCATATCGATGTGCCGATTGTGACGGACCAGAATTTCAAGTTGGTCGACTTGTTTGATCTGGAACATGCGCGGCGGGTGCTGAGTCGTTTTGGGGAGGCGTACGATAAACTCCCATCGCAAGCGGAATCGCTTTCTGCAGAGCAAACCGCTTTTATCGATCAGGTGGTCGAAGGTTTAGCGGAAAGCAACAAAGTGGTATCGGTGCGCTTATCGCTGCTGGCCGATATGCTGAAAGGTCGCCAGTGGATTCCGGCAACGCTGGAATCGATTGGTGGCTTGGAAGGGATTGGAATCAGTTTTTTGGAAGAGACATTTGCTTCGAGTCGCGCCGATGCGCGGCATCGCGCCCATCAGTTGGCAGTGCGTGGCGTGCTCCGCGCTTTGCTGCCCGACTCGGGTACCGACATCAAGGGCGCCATGCGTTCTGAGGAGGAATTGCTGGAGGCCTCAGGTTATCTAAATCGCATGCATGATTTCAAAGATTTGCTGCGGATTTTGGATGGTGAATTGAGACTATTAACACCGACCGATCCAGAGGGAAGTTCGAAGAGTGAAGTTCGAAATGAAAAGTCGAACAACACTTCAAACTTCTCACGTCCCTCTTCTACCTTCTTTCAGCTTACTCATGACTATTTGGTCCCTTCGCTGCGCGAATGGCTGACACGCAAACAACGTGAAACCAAAAAGGGCCGCGCAGAATTGAAGCTAGCCGAACGAGCGGCGGCGTGGAGCCTCAATCCTGAAGCCAAGCAACTGCCGACCTTGATCGAATGGTTTCAAATTCGGCGCTTGACCGAACCGGCCAAGTGGAAGGCGACTGAAAAGAGGGTGATGCGCGCAGCATCTCGTTTCCACATCCAGCGAATCGTTATGGCGACATCAGCTCTCGTAGTCATGGTGTTGGGGGGATGGTTTGCCTATTGGGAAGTCCGTATAGCAAATTCGGTCGACAAGCTCATAAAAGTAGCGCCTGCAGGAATTCCTGAAATTGTGGAACAAATGGATGCAAATCCGTGGGTTGCCTCGCGGTACTTATCGCCCTATTTATCTGCAGACGCAGTGCCTCAAGCAAGGCTGCATGCCCAATTGGCGAGCGTCTCGCGAGATCCTTCGCTGGTCGACCCGCTGCTGGAAGAATTTTTCACGGCGAAGGAGACCTATTTGCTTCCGATTCGCGAACTGCTGCGACCGGCTGCACCCAAGTTCACGGATCGGCTCGCGACTCTGCTGCGCGATGAGAAAGCGGATCGGCAGCGGCGGTTCCGCGCAGCGTTGGCGTTGGCCGCTTATGTGCCCGCGGCCGACGGAGCGTTCTGGACCGCGCCAGACTGCGCACTGGTGGCTCAGCAGTTGGTCTCCAGCAATGCGGAGTATCAACCGATTTTGCGTGAAGCCTTGCGGCCGATTCAGGACAAACTACTCAGCGACCTGGAGCGGATTTTTGGTGAGACTGCGGCAAGCGATGCGGAGCGCATGGGGGCGGCGAATGCGTTGGCCGAATATGCTGCTCAAGATCTCCCGCGACTCGCACGGTTGCTAACCGTAGCGACCCCGGCGCAGTATGCCGTAATTTATCCTCTGGTTTCAGCAGCGCCCACACCGGAGACGCTTACGCAGTTAAGTGAAGTAGCGTCGCGGTTACCGCCGGATGAACTCGGTTCGGTTGCGAGAATCGCGTATGGTCAGCAGCGGGCCAATGCGGCAGTCACGCTGCTGAAGTTGGGAGAAACGGAAAAGGTGTTATCTGTGTTCGATTGGACGGACGATCCTGAAGCGTTGACGCAGTTTATTTTTCGGTGCAAGCCGCGTGGCATCGCGATTGACCGTTTGCTCGACCTCCTAGAAATGACATCACGCAGCACAGATCAGCCGCAGAGCGTGAGTCCGAAGTTAATGTCGCGGGCTCGCTATGCGTTGCTGCTATCGATTGGTGAATATGCTCCGAGCGAATTACCTACTGGGCGGCGTGAAGGGTTGGTGACACAACTGGCGGATTGGTATGCGAACGATCCGAGTTCTGGGGTGCATGGTGCGGCGGGATGGCTGCTGCGTCGATTGGGTGAGCAGGAGCTTGCCGATCGAGTTGACCGGACGGAGGTGCCTTATGCGCCGGGCCGGGAGTGGTATACGTTGGCGATTCAGGTGGGCCAAACTCCGCTACCGAAAGCGTTGCAGGACTCGTCGCCGGAAAGTGTTGATAAGATCGAGGCTGAAGAGCCTCCGGCACCACCTCCTCAAAAAACATTTTATTACACCTTTGTGGTTTTTCCGGCAGGCCAATATCCGGTTGGCTCGGTGGAGGATGAGGTAGATAGAATGCCTAATGTTGAGAGGCGGGCTACTGTGACGTTGACACGTCCCTTTGCACTGCTCGATCGGGAGGTAACATTCGAGGAGTTGATTGCCTTCTCACCGCTGTACGTGGGGTTAATGCAGCAATTTGCTGCCAAGCCAACGGATGCAGGTTTTCTTGTGGACTGGTACGATTCGGTCGATTTCTGTCGCCGGTTGGGTGGAGAGATGGACTTAGCGGAATCGGATCAGTGCTATGCGGATCCGAGAGCGCTGGACGAGAAAAAATATGAGCGTGATCTGCAAGTGAAGTGGGCGCCGAAAAACTGGCCGTTGGATCTATCGAAGCGTGGTTTTCGCTTGCCGACGGAGTCAGAATGGGAGGTAGCAGCCCGCAGCGGTTCTCGAACGGCGTACGGCTATGGTAGCGACGTGGGGCTGTTGGATCGGTTTGGCTGGTTTTTGGAGAATAGTGTCAAGAAGGTGCATGGTGCTCGGGAGCTGAGGCCGAGCGTTCGAGGCTTGTTTGATCTACATGGAAACTTGGCTGAGTGGACCCATGATTGGGATGGAGCGTTTCAAATATCAGGGGTAACAGATCCAATCGGCTCTAGTACTGGCGCGTACCGCGTGTACCGCGGCGGCAGTCGGGCCCTCGAAGCAGCGCGCTGCCGGACGGCGTACCGCTCACTCGCTCCCCCGTCGTTCCGCGACACGAACCGCGGCTTCCGCCTTGCCCTAGTTCCTTCGGGTCCAGCGGGTACGGGTCCGGCGGAGAAGTGAGAGGTGAGAAGTGGGGATGAAAACTGCGAGATATTGTTGAAAGGACGTTTCGCTTTTCAGTTAGGATTGTGAAACTCTGTCAAGTTCTTGATGAACGGCCGGGTGTTGGGCGGACACTCGCACGGCAATTGTTTCGGTCTGGTACGTCGCTCGGCGCGAATGTTGAAGAGGCACAAGCTGGACAAAGCCGCGCAGAATTTTTATCGAAATACTCTATAGCGTTTAAAGAGGCCCGCGAGGCGCATTACTGGCTGCGGTTGATCGCAGATTGCGAGATCTTAACTCCCATTCGACTCGCTGAAATCACGCAAGAATGCGACGAACTTGTCGCGATCATCAAGTCAACTCGCAAACCGTCATCACTTCCAACTTCTCCCTTCTAACTTCACTCTTCTCCCTTCCGTCTTGGATGACCGATGCGAACGCTCCGTGCGGTCTTTTTTATTGCAAAAGCAGTTGTTGGTTTCGCGCGACAGGTCTAACTCACTGTCTACCTCGTTCGAATCCTACCACCTCTCTTGGCCTGGAAGCGGTCTTCTGAGGGCGATGCAAATCCCCAGTATTTTCGCGACCCAGCGCGACTCGAAAAACGACTCGATTTTCGGTGCGCGGCGCGAAATACTGGCGCCGCGATCCGCTATGCACCGAGCCAGCATGGACGCCACAGAACTCCAAAGCCACTGGCCAGAAATGCGACAAACCTAGGTAAAACTAGAGGTTAGAAAGTAGACAGTAGAGCGGTCCTACGGACAGAGCGGTCCTGCGGACAGGACGGGAACCAAATTTTTTGATGTTTTCCCAATTTTTGGAGGACCTCGGACGAACCCAAACCACTATCTCGGCTCCTGCACGGTTGTGATTAGCTTGAGTCATCGACGAAGCCTTCGAGATCTTCGGTAATAAGAGCGAATATGTGGTTGCTGCTCGACAGTATCGCGCGGCAGCCGCGTGAACCGTGGTGGTAGTTGGAACCTCGATGCCGCGAATTGCCGGACAGCGAAGCGGCATAGGTACTATCCGTCAAACCGGTACAGCAGCGTCGGTGTTTTTACCAAATCTGTTCTTACATTCATTCTTCTTTAGTTCTTTTGCTTGTTACCGCTCAGCGGAACTGCTCAATGAATCCAGAGTTCAGTGACATAACCGCAAACGGGGCTACGGCAATGATCATGCAAGCGACGACAATCACCATCGTGGGAAGAGGCATTTTCGCTTCTGCCTTTCCAATGGCTACTTCCATTTGACGGAGCTGTTTGGTTCGCATTTGACTAGCGCCAGTCCGAAAGAAGTGTGCCGCTGGGGCGCCATGTTCATGGGAGATGGTCATGGTGCGGAGCACATCGTCGAATTCGACGACATCGATTCGAACCGCCATCGCCACTAAGGCATCGTACATGGTACGGCCGCGATGAATATCGCCCAGCAATCGTGAAAACTCTTGAGCTAATGGGTGGTCTGGAAAGTCGCGTGCCAAATCTTCAATCGCTTCTGCAAATGTTCCCCCTGCCGACATCGTCATCGCCAACGTATCCAACGCGTGCGGTAACAACTTGCGAATCATCGACCGCCTGCGAGCTGCCCGCTTGAGTATACTCATCAACTGCAGTCGATAACTGACAAAGCTAACAACGCAGGTGATCAGCAGAAAGCCTAAACTCAGAATGCGGCTGTCCAATAAAAAGGCTACGACTAAGCCTGTGCACAAGCTTACTAACCAAGTTGCGGCCAAATACTCTTCCGTCGTCCAAGCTCCGCGCGATACGCCGCTTGACAAAGCCCTGGTGATTTTCGCTGGCGATACAAACAAAGCCGTCGCAAGTCGACGTAGTCCTTTGGATTGGAAGGGGAGGACCGATTCATCTATGAGCCAAGGCGTATAAAGGCGCATCCCGTTAGCGGAACCGACCACCCAAGGCTCCCAACGTTTGAAGAACCCTGACTCTTTCCGCAGAGTGATACGGCGATAATCATCCACATCCCAGCCATAAGCGTCATGTCTATTTGCGCGTTTGGATAACCATTGCAGTGGGAGGCGACAAAAGAGAAATGTGGCAACACCCAGTAATGTACTCGAAATCCAGAGCAAGCTCGCGGGGAATGGTTCAAATTGTGTTGACATCAAGAGGCTATATGTTGTCATGGTATTCTTCCAATTTTTAATTGCTCTATATCGGGGAGAAACAACTCATTTGAACTTACAGGTCGGGAGTTAGCAGACTGCGTGCCCAAGCGATTCCGATGTAGGTTAAACCAATCACACCACAGAATAGGACTTGGCCCAACAGCGTATTGAACAGCAACGGAAACTGAGCTGGATTCATCAGCCAAAACATAGCGACAAAACCTGCCGGCATCACACTCAACATCGTGACCGTCGTTCGTCCAGACGCAGTCTTGGCATCCAATTGCTGTTCAGCCTGTACGGAATTCTGTAACGTTTCGGTTACGCCCGTGAGCGAACCGACCAATGAACTACCGCGGGACATCGAGTTGTTTAAGGCAGTCACCAGCAACGAAAAAGCATCAAGCTGTAAACTGGATCGCACCGAGGCAATCGCCTCTTTCAAAGGACGACCGCATCGTTGTTCATTCACGATACGACGCACATAACGACCCAAGGGCTGGGGAGTACGAAAAGCGGCATCTGCCAAAGCTTGACTCAGAGTTAAGCCACCATGGGCGAGATGCTGCAAATCGGCCGAGAACATTTCCACTTGGCGACGAAGTTGAGATTCCCTATTGCGAATGGTCCAATCCATCAAGCTGGGACGGGCGTGCACAGCAATCGCCAAGCATAAGCCTCCGATCACCCAGCCGACATAGTGGATCGCAAAGTAAACTAGAAACGCAATCAGTCCAGTTTCTGCCAAAGTAAGCACGAGTCGTACTTTATCTTCTTGATAGCCGAGTTGGGTCAGGCGAACAATCTTGTTCTCCACTTGTTTGTGGCCGATACGCTCCACCAAAGGGAGTGCCCAATACCAGCTCAAATACGCCGAGCATGCTGCGCTGAAAGATGCGAAAGCGAGGATGAAATTGGCTTGAGCGTTCATGCGAGATCTCCTGTGAGCGTTGGTGCGACGTGATCGTCGAGATCTTGGAAGAAAATTTGAGGGTTCATATGGCCTTGTTGAATCATGTCGACCGCAAATGTTGGTAGTCGCCCCGTCGGTATCAATCCATAACCATCTGCAGGTGAACTACGAACGAACAAGGGTTTCACTCTTACGTGTCCCGATTGAGGATCGACCTTTCGGAGCACTTCGCTTACTTCGGTGACGTAACGTTTACCGCTGTGATGTCGTTCGAGTTGTACGACAACCTGAAAGGCTGAAGCGATCTGCTTGCGAATCGCATCGGCTGGTAGTCCCGACTCACGTACGAGTACTTCCAGACGGGCCATGGCATCTTTAGGTGTATTGGCGTGGATGGTAGTCATCGATCCATCGTGGCCGGTGTTCATCGCTTGCAGCATATCGAGGGCTTCTGAACTGCGACATTCACCGACCACAATACGATCAGGACGCATACGCAGTGCATTGCGCACTAAATCGCAGATCGAAACCCGCCCCGCACCTTCGCTGTTACTGTCTCGAGCTTCCAAGTTGACCACGTTGGGATGATGCAATTGAAGTTCACGGGTATCTTCGACAGTAACGATGCGCTCCGTTTGGGGTATTTCTAGGCCGAGGCAGTTCAATAGCGTTGTTTTGCCAGTCCCCGTTCCGCCCGAGACGAGGATACTCTTTTGGGCTCGCACGGCTCCTCTCAAGAATTCGGCAACGTTTTCGGAGAGAGTGCCGGCAGAAACCAGGTCATCTAGCGAAAATCGGCGTCCAGAGAATTTGCGGATCGTGATACAAGGGCCTTTGCTTGCCAAGGGGCGAATCACCGCGTTGACGCGGCTACCATCGCGCAGACGTGCGTCGACCATCGGCTGAGCGGTATCGATACGACGTCCTACCGTTGCCACAATTCGTTCTATCACTGCCGTTGTCACTTCGTCGGACAGGAAGCGACGTCCGGAGTTTTGGATCACACCACCTTTTTCGATAAAGATCTCATCGCTCGCATTGACCATAATTTCCGAAACCGTGGGCATTCTCAGAAGATCTTCCAAAGGTCCAAAACCATAGAGAATGTCCTTCACCTGTTTCTTGAGTTGTCGCAACGAAAGGTAAAGGCTCGAATCCTCCATCAATTTTCGTGAGACCACTTGCCATGCACGCCAAAAGTTTTGTTCTACTGCTGCGATTCTCTCCGAAACAGTTTCTTCGCTGCCCGTGAAGATGGCTCGAGCGCAGTAATTGACCAGAGTTTGTAGATCGGATTCTCGATCGGGTAGTTGAGAGACGAGTTGCATCCAAAAATCGGTGTTTGGTTGTCTGAGCGAATCGCGCTGTTCGTTACCCGATAGAATCGTCTTGAGTAATTCGTCGCGAACACATTCTCCAGCGAGATAATTCTGGCAGTCCTTATAGTTTCCATCGACTAGACCAACCTTTTTGGCAACGGCTTCGATCAAGCGTTCTACTTTGAGAAGTTCTTCAAATGTGGATGGGGCTTTGGTCGCATTCGATTCGATATCCAATTGTCGTAGCAACTCGATATGAACTAGGCGCACAACCTCATGGGTTTGATGCGAAATCAGTGGAGCTTTTCGCTGTTCCGTGTTGCGTTGTTGCTCGAAGTGAAACGTATAGGGGAAGATCGAGAAGGAGCCTAGATCCTCGATCTGGATGCTATCTCCTGAACAAATCGAGCGACCATCAACTTCGCAGCCATTTGCACCTTGTACCAAGAGCTCCCACCCACTGCTTAGCTTTCGCACAATGACGGAGCACGGATCGATGAATGGGCCTTGCAGCTGGATTTCATTGTCGCTGGTTCCCCCAATACGAAATTGTCGGGGGACGCGTACGACCCTGGGTTGACTTTCGAACAGGCTGGCATAACGCAGATACATACTGTTACTTCCAATTTATTGCAAACCGAGGACAGACAAGTCCAGCGTGATCAGAACTTACTTTGGAGAAGATTCGTCTTTACTTTCGAGTGTTGGCGGCTAGTTTTTGTACTGCTGGTTTTGTGCCCATGAGTGTGGCGGTGACTCTGTACTTTTCGTCATCAAGAAACTCTACCAAGCGTCTGCGTTCTGTACGGCCTTTTTCATCGGCCGAGTAAATCAAGAGGATGCCACCATCACCATCGCTTTGACGTTGCGAATCGAAAGCGGCAACTCGGAATGGGCCGACATGAATTTCAGGAGCGGTTTGATCTCGCCGAGGATAGCAGGTGAAGTAAACCCACTGACCAGGTCGCAAGAGCCCTGCTTCGGATTGCCCAAATTGGCTTGAGGAGAGCAGGAGGGTTTCTTCTTTGGCCGTACCCAATTCGACGCCACCAAAGTGCTTTTCGGTGATCAATTCCCCCTTTTGAACTTTCTCACCCAAGATGCGGCCTAGCCACTCTTGCCGTTCTTCTGTCGTAACGGGAGGGACGTTCAGTTGTCCTGTTTGGCCACCGAGTTCGACGGATACCAAGTCTTCCCCGCGAAGGACATGACCAACTGGGAGATCTGAGTTAAAAGCGACGTAGGTTCGGGTCTGCATTTGCTGAGATACCGCAGAGGCATTCAACAACGCCGCCATAACCGCTAAACCGATGGGGAGGGCGATCTTCAGGATGGAATCGGTCGTTTTGATTGACTCTCCAACGGGTTCAGTTCGAATAGGTGAAGTGTTTCCAGTAGCTGACATGTTAGGTTTCCTCGGTCAAACAAATGGTGATGAGCTTCCATCATTGCAATGCCCGAATTGGAGTTAGGGTGGACATGGAACGACGGAGGTCTACGGGTAGGCCAAAGAAAAAAGGCCACTCAGCGTCCTCGCAGAGTGGCCTTCGGATAAGTCAACTTTTTTGCCAGGCCGTCTGCACCTAGCGGCTGGCTGTTGTCTCCAGCTTAGGCTCGGTCCGCGTAGGGACGGGTAAAGTTTGTCGGACACGTTCCGCCAAAAGTGCAGGGTCAAGCCGCAACGGGGAACGGACCTGCGAGAATGGGTTTGTCAGATAATCATCCCGTCCCTGTTGAATCGGATGGTCAGGCAAGCGATAGCGAGCCTCTAATTCGGTCCCCTTGCGTTGCCAATAGTTTAAGTCGAGAGCCGTAATTTGAGTTTGGTCGCTCACGTGTTGTAAGACGTGACCGTAAAACCAAAGTTCTTCGCCGAGCATGTTGGCCATAGCCCCATGTTTGCCAGTTCCGATTACATCTTCTGCATGTTTGAGAGCGCGGAGAGATAGGGCGAGCATTTCTCCGGTACGTCCCCTTTGCTTAGCATAAATGTGGGAAAGCAAATGATACGGGAGTTGAAAGGGAAGATGCTCCATTTCGACTACGGCGATACTCTCATTGCAAAGTGCGATCGCAGCTTCGTCATTGTTGAGCAAGTACGCATCCAGGGCCAACAAGAAAGAGATTCGTGGATCACGGCGTCTTTCTTTTTCCAGGGCTGCTAGCTTTAATGGCGTTGCTCGGCGCTCTGTCAGCGTGAGTGGAGCGCGATCAATTAAGCGATATATTACGGAGCGAAGTCTCTGTTCTTCAGCCATATCGAGATTTTTGGGACTGAGTAAATCGAAAGGGAGATCAACTCGGAAGTCTATGGCAACTACCGGTTTGGATGCGGTCGATGAGGAGGGGGTATTTTTGACCAATGGGATCTCTCGGCCCACAACCACATGTTCGAATTGATCCTCGGTATCGATATGAATTGTTCGAGTCTGTGAATCCTCGTGTTTTTCTGACGATGTTTCCGTGAAACGAACCACATAGTTGCCCGGTGCTAGTTTCCAAAGATTCGGATTCTCCGCAGTCGGCACCTGTCCATCGATGCCTGTAACGTCGAAGCCGGGCAGAGCGGTCACGAATACGAAACAGTTCGCATTATTGAGTAGGATGGACTTCTCTGTTTCCGATGAATCGGTACGAACCTCATCTGTCTCTGGCGGATCGTCGGGTGATGATGTGATGACCGTTACAGGGTTTGCAGCCTCGGGAATCCCGAAATCATGGCCGATCTCTTCGTTTGTTTCCTCTTGAAAACCATCCTCAACTTCGGATGACGGAGCCTGAGCGACTTCGGGTTCCGTTGTGCTACCTGCCTCACGCTTGCCTGAAGATGCCAGAAACAAGAGACAGCCACAGAACAGCAGTACGCTTCCAGCCAGGAGAAGCTTTTGGTTTTGGTTGAGCAGATGATAGTTCGCTACAGGAGCCTTTAGCCATCCGTTCCAATCCAAGCTCTTGGATTCATATTGAAGTTGCGGTAAGCGGGGAGGCGGTCCAAAATCTTCAAGTTCGTCCGCATCTTCGTCTGAAAAATGCAACTGTTTGGAGATGTTCGACGTTACTTCCTGAGCGCTAATCTGCTGTAGATTATCCAATTGATGAAGGGCGGCTTCCGAGTCTAGTGGACGATCGGCAGGACGTTTCTGAGTCATAGCGGTTAGTAGAGTCAATAGATCTTGAGGAACATCGGGCAGCAATTGTTGAAGAGGTGGCAACTGCTCCGATGTCGAGGCATGCCAACGAAACCAATGCACCTGATCATTTCCAGAATCTTGTACGGCAGGGCAAATGCGCTTTCTTAGTTCCCCGCGACACAAGAGGTCCAAAATGACGAAACCAAGCGAATAGAGATCCGCTCGCGGAGTCACCGCTCCAAATACCTGTGGATTCAGCATTTCGGGGGCGAGATGCGTGACTTCCTTGCCCGGTACAGAAAGTGTGGAAACCTCGCGCAGACCTGGTGTGATGCTCAATTTGGCATTGCCTTGATCATCCAACAGAATGTGTGCGGCGCAGACGCGACCATGGACCCAGCCCCGACGATGCAACACATCTAAGCCTGAAAGTGATTGACGTAACAGTTGTCTCGCATTGTTGTAGGTGAAATTGAGCCCCTTCTTTAGGCGCAAACGTTCTGCCAACATCTGCAGGCTATCAGGTAGCCATTCCAAGATTACTTGGTAGCTCTCTGGATTGAAATCAAGTACTTTCACCAAATGCACTGCATTACTCGACGCAAAGAAATTCGCTTCTTCTCTAAACCGACGTTGGAGTTCGGTCGTTCGCAGTTGCGAGAGATGGATTTGTTTGACAACGACTTGGCGATCGAAGCGTTTATCCCGCGCCAACCATAACTTGGCCCGCGGTCCTTCGCTGATGACGCTGTCCAAATCGTAACGGTCTTTTTCCTCTTTGGAGTCAGTGGTCACACGACCGTTGCTGACGGTCACCGTGGTTGTGCTTTTCTTGAACGTATCTGCGAGGCTTACATCATAGACGCGACGCGATTCGCTGTTCGTTAAAAGATTACGGGCGTCTTCCAGCAGGCGTGAAGCGGCTTCGAAGACGGATCGATCGATTTCGCCAGCATCTAGGGCTTCTTGGATCCAACGGAGACAGTTCTTCCAGGCTTCTTCGATTTCGGACTCCGTTACAGCGTTGCTTTTCAAGCCTAAACGCTGATACATATTGCGAGACGAAAGATGGCGAATCAAATCAAACTCGTTTTTCGGATTAGTAGCTGTAGCAGACATCGTATAGCTCTTCCTGTTGGCGGTCAGCATCACCCTCGCGAGTCGAGGGATTGTTTTTTTGCCTAATGCTGAATGCCGCTTTGGGGTTGTCGCTGGACAGAACTTAGGAAATTAATGCGAGTAGGCGGGTAGCAAGTGTCCAGTGGGACTTCGGCACGGACATTACTTTCTTTGGACAGTGTGCAAGTTGTTTTTTCACTGTTCACGAAAAGCCCTTAAGTGGTCTAGGACCGAAAGTGGAAACGTATGAATCATCTGGATCTCTATCGATTAAGCCTGAAAAAATTGCTATCGCCCATCCAAGAATTGTTGGAGGACCCTGAGGTCTCCGAAGTGATGGTCAATGGGCCGAAGTGCATTTACTATGAGCGGGGAGGACGTATCTGCGAATCTCCCCACTGCTTTGCGGGGGAGAATCAGTTGTTGGCGGCGGTTCTCAACGTGGCCGAATTCGTGGATCGTCCGCTTGGGCCAGAGAATTTATCGATGGATGCGCGGTTGCCAGACGGATCGCGTGTTCACGTGATTCTTCCCCCGGTGTCCCGTAATGGGATCTGTCTCACCATTCGTAAATTCAAAACAGCAGGCCTTTCTTTGGATGATCTGGTTCGCCTGGAGTCGCTGCGAAGAGAGGGTGTTGAGTTGCTAGAGAAAGCGATCGCCGATCATCGGAACATTATCGTCGCTGGCGGTACTGGTACCGGTAAAACCTCGCTGCTCAATGCTCTTTCTCAGCGTATTGATCCACGAGAACGCATCGTGGTCATTGAGGAAAGCAGCGAATTGAAGCTCCAGCAACCGCATACAATCTATTTGGAGGCTCGAGCTGAGGCAACGGAGGATGGGGCGGCATTCACTGTTCGCGAACTTTTCGTCAATTCGCTCCGGATGCGACCCGATCGTATCATCATCGGCGAAGTGCGACGTGGGGAAGCCTTGGAATTGGTGCAGTCGATGTTGTCTGGGCACTCAGGTTCGCTCGCAACACTCCACGCCAGCTCGCCGCAAGCGGCCGCAACGCGTTTAGAAACACTCTGCCTCATGAGCGATGTGCAGTTGCCGGTCTATGTCGCTCGAGCGCAAGTAGCGGCCGCTATAGACTTTGTCGTTCAAATCACGCGATCTCCTTCGGGCCATAGGCAGATCACTGAGATCGCCGAATTGATCGAACTTGATGATCGCGATAAGTATCGATGGGAGTGTTTGTATCGCGTTTAGAATCGTATTCGGTAGCTAACTTCTTGCCGAATGAAGTACAACCAGGAGGGCCGCAGAGAAAGCTCTGCGGCTTTTTTCATTTAGTGGGACCGCGAAAACATCGATTTTTGGGCCGGTCAGAAAAAAACGTTCAAATTCAGAAATGGCTGTCCACTCCTACTTCGCAACTGGCATTTCATTAGTGTAAGCCGAAAACGAAACGGCTTGAGTCAAGGCGAGAAATGGTACACGGGGTTCCACGGATCGCCAAGTTTTTTCTCGTAGTTGCTTTTGGGAGATTATAGAGATGTTGCGAAATGTAAAGGCAGTTGTCGCTAAGTTGCATCGTGATGAACGTGGCGTTGGCTCGGTCGAAGCCATCATCATGGTGGGCTTGGGTGTATTGGTTTTGTTTACTGTAGGTAAGTTGGTTGGCGTCGGTGAGACCAATGTTAAGAACGAGAACACCCTCATCGGTAATCTTTTTAACTTATCTGTAGGCAAGATCTTCGGATTCGGCAAATAAGGTCATTGCGGATGACTCAAGAAAGTCAGTCGCAGGTTCGGTTCTTCCCCAGAGCGTCCTCCTGGAAAACTCCAGAGGACGCTTTTTTCATAATCTCATATTGTTTGATGATTCACTCGATTTCGAGTTAGCTTTAAATAAGGAGTCTGTGCAGTGAATTGGTCAGCTCATGTCACTTGCTGCGGGAATTTCTTACCGGTGTACTCCATCTCGGATTCCCTACAGGAAAGTTTAAGTGCTGGAACGCGCGATGGATTCAACGGATTTCTTAGCCTGCTTGTTGTCGTCAGTGGATTGGCCCTTGGAGCCTATCTTGCTGCGGGATGTTGGCAGGACTTTAGAAAGCATCGGTTATCCAATAGTCTGAATTACTCCTTTCTCTTGATTGCAATTATCTTGGCCGGAGGTAGATCTGCGGTCGAGGTTATGCAGACGCTTGCTCAGAATGACACGGGTTACGCACTCAATAAGAGCATTCTAGCAGTGAGTATGAGCGATTCTGTACTTGGAGGACTCGTCTGCTTTCTGTTCACTTTCATCTGTTGGCGATTCGGTGCTATTGGAGGTGGTGATGTGAAGTTTGCAGCGGTCCTAGGAGCATTTCTGGGACCGTGGGGTGGCATCATGGCGTTAGTGATTTGCCATATCCTGGCCATGGTGACCGTGACCCTTGATTTGGTGTCACGCCATATCAAAGTCATCCAAACCAAACAAATGCCATCCTTTTCTCAGTTACAAGGCGATCTCAAACGAGAAATTCCTATGGCAGGATTCTACGCGATCGGAGTGATAGGGTACTTCTTAGGAGGTTGGGCAACATGAAGCTTTTACGCTCAAGAAAAAAACAACGCTGCGGCATGATATCTGTCGAAGTGGTGATGGCAACAGGCTTACTAACGCTCATTTTTGGCGCCATCTTTGCATTGACCAAGCTGATTTTGGCATTGTACTTCGATGCCAGCTACGCGGTAGCTCAGCGACCCTGGCTCTAGAAAAGGTATTTATCAAATGAACTACCCCGAAATAAATAGACGATTGCGCTCTGGTAGAGTGCGTCGACAGCGAAAGGGCTCAGCACACTCGGTCACCTTGGTGATTGCTTTACCGTTCTACATGCTGGTGTCGATTTTCGCTGTCGAAATGTTCTTGTTATTTATCTCTCACATCGCGCTGCTGGCGGCGACCGATCGAGTCGTGCATCAGGTACAGAACCTACTGCCACATCGCGAGGCCTTGCAGGCAAACGGACGTGATTTCTCAAGTCAATTGCATCGCGAAGTGTGTGGCTCGTTGTTACCTTACGTGATAACGCGGGATAATGGACAATCAGCGGCCGCTTTACGGCAGCAACTGGAACGCCAGCTTCGCGAAACCAATTTCGATCCAAAAATGTTAGAGCATTACGGCCGACGTTGGGAGCGAATCTTCGTATCTACCCGAGTAAAAGTGGATGACTTGGTCGGGCAAGGTCCATATCGAACGCTACCAGTAACGATCGAATATGATGCCCCGCTTTGGACACCTTGGTTCAGCGGACTATTCGGTGTCCCCTCCTCAACCGGTTCGGGTATTTATGTTTATACGCTTCGCCGAGAAGTGCAGGTACCGATCTTGATGAGCGACTGGAAACGAACGCAAATCGGTATTCCATATGATCCTTTTCGCTCAACCGCAAAGTAACTCCTCAGACTGAATTCGATTAGGGGTAAGTTATGTTAAGAACCACGTGCTTTCGAACCATCGAACTAGTTTCGCATCCGGTGCAAAGGCTCAATCAGGACCAACGTGGGTCTTTTGCTATTGGCCATATCTATTGGGTCGCAGTGTTTTCTGCTTTGATTGCGATGTTATTCAATATCGGCTTGTCAAGCAAAGAAAAGAGTGAAATACAAAGACCGGCAACGGCTATCAGTCACCCCGTTGGCGTCTGGCGGGCGCGTGGAATGAATGTTCTTTCCGCCCACCAGCACCTACAAGGAGAAGTTGTTTCATTAATCATCGTCCATCACGCTATCGGCGGGGATGAGCTCGATGAGAATCAAGTGGGTGATACGCGAAGGCAAGATGGACGTCTGGATCGCGCCTGGAGAGCCGCTGTAGCGGCTGGCGCACAAACACCTCAATATCGCAATGTTCGGAAAGAAGTTCGAGCTGGAGCGACGTTGCTGCGATCGAATCGAATACTCAAGGAAATGCTTACAAGAGTCTATTGGGCAAAGATGGCTGCGGAGATTATGCAAAAGAGCAAATTTCCACCTGTGGTCGCAGCAGGTATTGCTCTCGAGAACTTTATGGATTTAGTAGAAGCTCAAATAGGTAGAGAATGGCAAGCACTGCGAAATCTATATGAGCGAGCTCGAGAGCTTTTGCCACTGAAACGAGATCTCATCAGTCGATATCTGCCAGCTGCCCGGAATCAGATGAGAAGAATCATGGACTCGATTCCAAAGTTAACCCAACAAACGGCGAATGAGTTAGCCAATCGATATGGAGTTAAGGTCTTCGTTCCAGAAAAGGATCGAAGTTTACCTGTGGTACTAGACCCCTACTCGAAACTACAGGGGCCACCCGCAGGATACATTCCTCCAACTGACTGTAACTGTCCAAGTATACCAGCCGACAACCCACGCTACCAAATGGTCAAGACCTCACAATTAGCTCGGGCGTCATTCCCATGGGTTGTCTACCATCGTGCAGCGATCATGCAACGTATGGTATGGCGAACTCCATTAACACGAGCGTTCGCAATCTACGAGGAGGAAACAGCTGGACAAGCTCGTGTTGTACTCGATCGACTGCAGGCCCAACGCAATCTTGGATTGTTTGTGCTACCAGGAAAAGTCGCACCCGATAAGGGTTGGGAGGATTGGACAAAGACTGAGAACTCGCATTTAGCTGATTCCCATTTCACCTCAATGGTGCTAACTGGGCAGCCTTTGGAAACTCCGATGGGAGCTCCTTACATTTTTAGCGCGCCAGCAAACAAGCATTGGGTCCGCTGGGATGCCGTCATGCTGATTAATGATAACCCTCAGCATCCACCCGAACAGAGAATCGATTTGCTAGGGTGCAAGCGGATAGTTCCCGATGAACAGGCTCGAGTTGGATATGACACTCTAGCCTGGGATCAGTCCAGAGGAAGGTTACCTGAGTTAGTTGCTGGCGGATGGCCTAACGTTTTTCCGCGAATTAAGAATGGTTGGAATTATACACCATCTCTCGTAACCGATTTTCAGAATTCACGAATGAAGAGTATTCCATTGCCGGACTGGGCGAAAGCCGTTCGAGAAGTGCTACCCAATCGATTGGAACAATAAGATTCTGAAGTTGATTATGTGTAAATTCGGAAGACATGATAGAGACTACAGTTTAGAACTGAGAGGTGTGGAAATGAGACTCAATCAAGAACAGAATCGACATGGAAAGAAACGCAAGGGTACAACAGCTGTTGAGATGATCTTTCTGATGCCTCTCACCATCGTGATGATTCTGATATTCCTTTGGCTGACAAGAGTCTACTCCGCCAAGCATACTGCTTCGACGGAATCCTCCATGTCAGCACTGACAAAAGCACAAGAGATCAACCATACCGGCAGGCAAAGTCAGACCCTGCCCATTCGAAGCCTACAACAGGCAGACTTAGTACATTTCCTTTCTCAATGGCCAAGTCGAAAGAATATCCAGCGTGGAATGGTGCTTGGGCAAGGAGAAGAGGACACGGGAGATGGCGTTGAAGCGGGTAGTGAAGGGCTAGGTATCATTGAGAGCGAAGATTGGTTGGTAGCTGATACTTGGAAAGAGGCGTTTGTATTTCCAAGTTCTCGTCGCGAGCAACCGATGCTCACTCTACCTCGCTCTGTTCAAGCCATCGTGCCTCGCACACTACCTAGGCTCAATACGACCGCATTTACCAGATTGTCGGCTTTCTGACATTCGATATCTTCCAATCGGTCCCAAGCTTCGCTTAGGCTCGATTCGCTCCTAGGTTCTCTCTCAGCCAATATGATTGCATTAAATTTTAACAACTGCCCCTTCGCCATATTCTGGGCTCCCCGCTTTGTCCACTTGAACGTAGGCTGGTTGTCACGCAAGTAAACCATCTAACGTCTATTGAGAAGAGCGTGTTTTTCTGAGCTCAAGAATATCGGCGGCAGCTCCACGCATTGCTCAGACAATCTGCGGACACTTTGGAAAAACTTACTTCAGGCAAGAACAAATGAGTATGACGAAAGGCTGTTCTCAACCTTTCGCTCAACAAGCGAATCCATCCGCTCGAGGCTTCACGGAAATCTGAAAAACTCTAAGTCTATTCGCTTTAAGGTTCGGAGCGGATTTCGAGTGACAAGACATTCTCACCCTCACCGTACTGAGCGAGAGACTGTTTCTTCCCGTGGTCCAATATTTCCACCGGGGCTGCATTCTTTACCTCAGGTGTAGGAGATTGAGCTAACCATGACATTTCTTCCTTACTGTCAACTCGGAGCTTAAGCTGCGTTTCATCTCGCTCGCCCAACTTCTGAGTCTGCAGTTGCAGCATATGATATCCCGGTTGCAATGACTCCTGAACTGTTTGGATCTCTCCGTTCAGATCGCGAAAACGGAGTTCTACCAGAACCTTCTCAGATTCGGGGACTACTAATTGCCACATATGCCAGTTTTCGAAGGAACGAGCGCCTCCGTGAATTGCGATTTGATCAGCACGGAGCTTCAATGGTTCGAACTCTTTGGACCATTCCGCGTCAACTTCGAACATGGCGACATTGTCAACGAAGAGTTTCGTGGGGCCCACAAAGAGATTACGTTCACCGTCCCAAATCTGCTTGGATTGTAATTGGTTACGGTTGTCGCTGCGCCCGATGAGCTTCCACGTCTCATCCGCATTATCTTTCGGATTGTCAAAAGTCAATTCACCCCAACGCTCAGTCTCTTCGGGCCCGTTCGACCAACTGGTGGTGTTTGGATAGTGAAGAATACTGAAAGATGGGATGACCGTGTCCGCTAAGCGATGGAATGACGTTCTGTAGGAAAAAGGCTCAACTCCATATTCAAAGTGAGTGACGCGCACAAACCAATCTTCTTTAGGGCCCAGACAGACCACATCCACATCATCGCCATCGAAGCGATTGCCGCCGCGATGGAGCCCACCTCCCAGCTGGGCCAACAACTTCCCTTCAGGATCAAATACAAAAGCTGCTTCCGGAAGAGTTTGTTCTCTTTCGAAGTCGTTGAGCGTTTCATTTTGCGGATATACGCTCGCTAGAGCAATGAACCGATCGGCCGCGGGTGTCGAAACGACTTTTACAGATCCGCCGTCACCACCGTTCGGTCCACGACGACTATCCAACAGCAGCTTAACAACGGAAGGCTGTGGCGAGTCTGACTTTTTCAGCAAAGAGATCAGAGTCGCTTCGGAGGGAGATTTGATCAGTTGACGCAGCATCGCGCGTGGCGAATCATCTTCCTCCGCAGCTGAGACCGTTGTGCTTGCAGAATGATCTACTACTTGAAAAACCACGTCTGAAGAAGCAGCTTTCGCTATGGCCCAGCCTTCACTATCCAAATTAGTATTGCGATCAACATTGATAGGCGCGATGTGTAGCGAGATCTCATGCACAAGTTTGAATGTGCCGATTCGAGGCGCATGCCAAAAAGGTTCCCAATGCTGTCGCCCAGGCAGCGGTGAGTCGCCTATTCCGACATTCAAATAAAGGGGCCCAAAACATTCACCTGGGTCCAATGTTTCCCGATAATGAGCCGGTTCTCCGACGATAGGTTTGGTAGTAAGAGATACAGACTCTCCATTCGCATCGGTGATTCGAGGTAAGTTTCCAAACATGTCGGGAGTTACAGCAACATGTTTAGGTTCCGTACCATTGTTGCGCACGAAAGCGACCATCCGTACGCGTTCACCGGCTCGGATCCGATTATCGGGCGTCGTCAGCGCGATGCCATACTGGATACCCGATTGCGCTTCGCCCCAAACCGGTTGCCACTTATCCACAAATTCCTGAGCTTTTGTGCCATCATAGTGCGTGTTTTCTTCCACTCGATCAACACGCTGATACGGTTGGGGCGGTAAGGGGCCCAACGGCTCTTTCCCGTTCAATGGCCATACCGATAAGGCCTCATAGAAGTCAGACTCGCCGACCGCGATTAGTCCGTTGTTGCCAAACTTTACGACCGAAGCCGGTGTTATGATTTCATGCCGCAGGTTACCGTCGGCTAAGGCAAACACCTTAACGGTTTCACTCGTCTTCTCGTCCCGCTGGGCACCATACCAAGCCAAAAGTTTTCCATCGTCAGAAAACTGAATATCAGCAGTTCCTCGGCTATACGGAAGATCGATCGTTTTCGTCAACTTACCTGTGTCAACGTCTATCAATCGGATGCCGAAAGTACCGACGATACCCAATGTCTTTCCGTCATCGGTAAGGTCGATGCCATAGACCAAATTGTTCTTGATTAACTCCGGTTCAGGGCTTTTCCAGTCTTGCGCAAAGTTACTGAAGTCATGCAGCAACTTACCCGACTTTGTTTCCCACATGGATACGCGTTGCCCGCGACTAACGGTGGCAAATTGCTCCCCATCAGGCGTGATAGTGATGTCAGCCAAGTCAAAGCCGCCAGCTTGTTCAAAGCGACTGAGAACTTCACCGGTCACCGCGTTCCACGCGATACCGTAGGTAGGATAAGAAAGCGTCATCTTTTCGAATGACGTCTCCAAACCGGCGACAATCACGGAGCCATCATAGGAGGCTGCCAGTTGCCGAACGGTGTCATACGACCATTCTTCTTGGGGAATGGCTAACTGCTTGATAAGTTCCCCGGTATCTGAGGACCACACGCCCACATACGCATCGGTAACGCCAATCACTCGCTTGCCATTACCCGAAAATCGCAATGTACCTTGTTTGATCTCGCGACCATGTACATCGCTACCAAGTTTTATCTCGCTCAGCAATGTTTTGGTCGACACATCCCAGCGGCGCACGTTGACACCACCCTGAATTGAAACGGTCAAAATCTCATTAACGTTCTGAAACCAGCATAGATCTTCGATGATCCAATGATCGGGAAGTCGGAACGGCTTTATCTCGTTGGCACCACTTGGCCGATTCGAATCCTGTGCTCCCGAAGTGCTGCCTATCGACGTGGGTGTGTCTACGATAGGAATGGTGGGTGAAATTAAATCATTCGCCCGACACGCTTTGAGAACACGGATCAGGTCGATCTGAGTAGTTTCTGAGCTGCAAGCAACAAATGCATGGACCGGAACAGCGAAACCATTCTTAGCACGAAACTTCTGCATAACCGCAGCGAGTGTATCATTTAAAGTATCAAAGGTGCATTCAAGCTCGGCGGATCCGTTTGAGTCACCAGCCAAGTCGTGAACTTTGATTTTTCCCTCTGCTCCAACCCATAAAAAGAGTTGCTTTATTGTAATGATCGACGGACCAACAATTGCGGACTCGTAATAGCGATGATTTTCCTTGCCTGAGGCTGGGATATCGAACTCTTTTTCCAAGGCGGTGCGGATTGCGTCGGCTGGCAGGTTGATTTTGTCCCAGCCGTCGAAAGCTTGATGCTGGATAAAGTTGGGGTCACTAAAGTCGATTCGGCGTAACTCTTGCAGTTTTACCTTTTCGTTGGGTTGTAGTTTTCGGCCTGGTCCATCACCCAGCCCCGTCGCATACCACAGTACAGGTTGGCCTTCTTCCCACACAACTTTCCAGCGCATTCGATTGGCGAAATAGTCCGTCGCGATCGACAGCGGAACGTACCTTGGTTTCCCGTTTGCATCTTGCATCAAAATTCTGCCACTGGTCATGACGTCGCTACCATGCACAATCTCTCGCGTGATCTCTAGCTCGTTCGTTGCATTGATTCGCCAACGGCCAGCTTGCATCGTTTCAATGATTTTCGTTAGCGCGGCGTTGCTCTGCGATTCTGCTTGAGGTTCTGTCAACCAGAGTGATGTAGTGCCTGTGTCGATCTCTTGATCAAAATCGCCTGGCCGTGGAAATATGACCTTGCCAGATTCGTCCTTCTGCATCCTGCTGTTAAAACGGATGGTGTAGCGAACATCCAGTTTTCCCGTCTGTGTGATGGAATTCAGCGAAGGAGTTAGTAAGCTCAATTGGGCGATATCACCCGGTTCAAGTCTCCAAGCGACATCAATGGGCCAACCGCTATACCAGACGTCTTGGACATCGACGGTTTCACCTTTGTCATTCTTTACGAAGACGCTATCGCCTTGACGCGATGTTTCGCTGACAAACGTGATCGGCTTCTCGCTAACGTTTTGTACATGAAAGACAACGTCGATAGGAGTTCCCACCGGAACGCCTGGAGCGATATTGGGGTTGCCCTTCACTTCGTCTGATACTCGCAACTCCACAGCTGCGCGCAAACCATCAACAGGTTTTCCCCACACCAAATCCTCTGGTTTGGTTCGTCGCGAAGGTTGGCGAATTTCGAAGTCAATCGTGTTTGAGAAAACCTCGTGGTCCCAGGTGTTTAGAATGGGTGCGTCAGGTTGATACCTGCGAACGTTGTTTCTCAACTCAGCGTTAGGACCCGAATATTTCACGCGTATTTTGTATTTCCCAGGGGGAAGATCGAAGTCCATCGGTGAATTGAATTGGGCCGGTCTAAGAACTTCGACCAGCGCTTGACCTGGAGTCAGTGTATGCGTCGAACTCGATTCGGCCACGCTCCAAGCTGCATAGTATTCACGCTGCGTGCGTTGAATGGGCTTGCCTGCTGCATCGGTAAAGAGGAACTCAAAAAAATGCGGAGCGCTCATCTCCGTACGAAGCTTACCTTGTGACTCTTTCGCAAACCCATCTCCGTATCGAATTCCGGCTAGTGTGATTGCTTGGTCGCTATCGTTTTTTAGCGCGATACCAAAGGTCATCTCGCCAGATTTCTCGAAGACATTCTGTTGCCAACCTAAATCGGGCGAATCGTCAGCCACATCAGGCCGCAACGGAACAATACGCAGGCGAATACCATGTGACTCTTCACCATAGTCCTCGACTCTGGAGTTGTTACCTTGTCCATAAGTCCAAACACTGGTGGCCACCGCCAGCGCGAGCATGATGCATAGCACGCCAATGTAGGTGCCTGATCGCGGCATTTCATGTTGGGCAGGCGCCACCAGCCTTTTGATGCGGGCCAGCAACGATCCACTCTTGGCTCCTAACGCCAATAGAGAGTCGTGAGCAGACGAGGCTCTGAATTCTTCCACCGCGAGTAAGGCTCGCCCATATTCGAGTTTGTCGCCGAGAACATTTACGACCATATCATCGCAACAATTCTCACGTTCGATTCGCAGTCGATGCGAAATCCACCACACGGCTGGATGATAGAAGAACAGGGTCTCAATTAGGGTCTGCAGTAAGTTGACGACATAGTCATAGCGGCGTACATGCGCTAACTCATGGGCCAATATTGCTTCTAGTTGTGAAATGGGTGTCGTGGTTATGAAGTGCGTCGGCAGCAGAATGACACTGCGAAAACAGCCGACAACAATCGGAGATGTGATGAGCGAGGAGGCAAGGACATCTACGCGGCGTTTGACTTGCAATCGCTCCAGCATGCGTTGCATCGCTTGTTGTACAGGGGCTGCACAAGGCGAAACACCTACCGAACGGAGGCGACGAATATTGAACCAACTCAGGATAGGACGCAATGAGAAAACGCTCACCCCACAACACCATAGGACAACAATTGTGTTGATCCAAGGTGCAAAGAAAGTTGCCAGCGATTCTCGCCAGGACTCTGTATTTGCGGATGGAATGAATGTGGGTGTTGGTGTTTGTGTGATTTTCTGGGTAGGTGTGAGCGATGTCTCCGGTGTGCGACGCGGGGCTAAAGCGATCTCTGAATCTGTCGGTGCGTTTGGAGAATCGATTCCTACCGCTGGCGCCCTGGTTGGTTCGGTTGGAACCACAAACTGGCTGCGCAAATCGGTCGATAGCCACCAAGTGGCGATGGGGGCTGCCGTGACCAAGAGTAACATCGATAAAAGACTGAAGTAGCGGAGTCGAGCACTGTTCTTCTGAAGTATGCAGTCGATTGCCCAGGCTAGGAGGACAATGGCGGAGAATTGCCAAAACGTATGAACCAGCACCCAACCGATGGATTCAATTGCTTCTGCGGAGAAAACACGACGAAAAAATTCGTTCATGACCGCCCCTCCAGTTCATCGAGCAAGCGTCGCACTTCTTGAAGTTCTTCAGGCGAAGCTTTAGCGTTCTTGAGGGCATGCAGCACAAGGCTCATCGCTGCCCCGTCGTAAACTTTCTCCACTAAATCGTTGACCAAACGCATGCCAGCCGAATTGCGACTTACGGCCGCTCGATAAACTTGGGGCGATGCTTCTTCGTCTCTTTTGACGAGACCTTTGTCGAGCATTACCGACAACATTTTGACCGTTGTCGAATAGGTGGTTTGCTTGACCGCTTGTAAGGCATTGTGAATATGGCGGGCAATACTTGGGCCATCTTGCCAAAGTATTCGCAAGATTTGCAATTCAACTTCGGTCGGCTGACTGGATGACGGACGAGCCATAATTTGCCTCCAACACGTCGAAATGAAAGTGACGAACGAATTCGCCAGGCTCTGTTAATCTAGCGAAAGAATTCGTCAAGGCAATAGAGATTCGTCGATTTTGTTGGCCGAAAACTGCTCTGGTGCCACTGTGGAGTCTTCGAGCGATAATTCGAGACGCCTGCATTCCACGGGCTGGGTGCTCGTCCGCGTGCTCAGTCGACGACGGTGCTCTCGCTCGAATTCGGATATTCGATGTCGATTTGGAGTACCATTTCATCGAGGACGAGAAGGACACGGTGACAATGGCGTTAAAACGCGCGGCTTCAAAGACTTTGGCCGGTCATCCGAAGCATCATCGATAATGCGCTGGTGGATGTGGGTGCACACCAAGCTCTTCATAGTTGAAGCCGGGCTTGAGGGGCTGGTAGTCGCCGATGATGTCGACCGAGCGATCCGCGCGGATTTCAGACTCCAGACCAAGTCCCCAGTACACGGCGTTGACCGTTAGGCGGCGTACACCTGAATTGGAAAAGTCTTCTGCAGAACCCATCGTGAAATGAAAGATGCGACTCTCTTTGCCAGCGTTCCCTTTCCAGGTCTTTACCCATGCGACTGGCAACGGCTCTTTCTCATTATTGGCAGGCGCATTGGGTTCAAGGTTGACTAACGGTTGACCCAACACCAAGGCAGTGCAGTCCGCTGGAAAAGGGAATTTATCATTGTGACAACGATACACATCGGATGTTCCCCAAATATCTTCAACACCGGTCAAGATCGGATGTTGTTTGTTTTCTGGAACGATAAGACCACGAGTAGCTTCTCGATGCCAGCCACCATGGTGCTCCATAAATGTACCACCCAACATCTCACGCAACCCAACCCCGCGTCCATTCACTTTGTAGCCGATGTCGCGCCAAAAGCCATGATTGGCGGTCCGCAGCGCGATCAAAGGCTTACCTGAATCAAAATAGTTACGGAAGTATTGCAGATCTTCGTCACGCAACTGCATAAATCGCGACAACAAAATCACGCAATCCGCTTGTTCAAGTTGTGCTAGACCAGCGATCCGATGAAAACGCCCTTCCTCTTTGAACGGTGCGGGGAGCGTTGGATCAACCTCCCCTTTTTCGTTCAGCGAAAACAAGACCGTACAGTCAAAGCCATGATGCTGCGATAGAACTTTAGCCAGCATCGGCATCGCTTGCTCGCTGCGATACTCTTGTTCGGCAGCGATCAAAACGACTCGCCTCCCCTTCCCTGGCCCAGCTGCGCCTTCATACGTCAGCCACTCTTCATGCGGTGAAGTGGGCTGCTTTTCGTCTTGTGTTTTGTTGCCACCGACTTGTGAAACTTTCTTGATCCAGAAGTTGCGAAACTTCACTTGATTGTGATGGCCTTGCAACTTGATAGGCATCGGTTCAGGGCCTTCTTTCTTCCCGGCGCCGGTGTGTCGCGGCAATACAAAATCATCATGAATCAGTTTTTGATTCTGATACACGGTGATCCGTGCATTCTCGGTCCGCTTCCCATTTTCGAATCGAGCGGCTCGAAAAGCGACATCGAATGATTGCCATTCACCTGCAGGTAAACATGCGATTTGGTCCGGTTTCTTCATGCCATACAAACTGCCACAATCCACTCGGCTGTATTTGTCGGCTGGAACCTGAAAGGAATTCAAGATCTGCAACTCGTAACGCAGTTGCAGATACAAACCCGAGTTGCCATTGCGTTCATGTTCCACTTCACCCGCTTCATTCACATTAAACTCTATGTGCAAAACAAAGTCTTCATAACTATCCGCCGTCATGACGCTATCCCAAGTCGGTGAAGCAGTGAAGACACCCTCAGCGAATGTCCACTTCGACTTGATCTTGGGATTTTCGGGAATCAACGACGTGCCTTCAGGGCCAATCAACTGAACGGCATCAGCCGGTTTCTGAAAATCGATCCAGCCTTTGGTTGTGGCTGTGGCTGCTTTGGGAGTTGCTGGATGGGTTGTCGATGTTTGGGTTGGTTTGGCCGCTGGTACTGCAGTCGATTGTGGAATTTCGTTTAACGTGTAATAGGCATCGGCATGCAGTAGCGGTTCGTTCTCAGCAGAACGCATCGACGCCAAATGAAACTCGTGCACATGACCTTTTGCTAACCCGGCAACCTCTAACGTCACGCCTAGCCCATCTTGATCCACCACGGCTTTGGTTACTTTAGGTTCGGTTTGATCCACTTCGGGACTGCCGTAACCTTGTTGATAAATATGTGTGAACGTTTTCAATTGGTACGCTTCGTTTTGAGCTGCCAAGTTTCGATCGACGGGCTTGGTAAAGCGAAGATGAAAACCTTGTGGTTTCGCGCGGATTTCTTTGATTTCAAAGGGAACAAGACCCGTCCAATCCAATCGTTCAATCGCATAATCCTTGGGGCCTCGTACCGGCCAGCCACGATTGGTGCCACCGGCAATTAATTGTCCTTCCGGCGTAAATTGCACTGCTAGTAAACCAGTACCGAATCCTTCGCGGAACGGATAACAAGCTCCCTGCCACACGCCATTGACCTGTTCGGTAGTGGCACGCATGACAACACCCAAACTGAAGTCGCCGATGAAAATCTGATTTTCGAATGGTCCGAATTTTCCACCCGTTCGATCGACCATAAAGCCCGATATCGAACGACCCATGCGGATGTAAGGGAAGACAACGGCATACGGTACAAGTTCCTTCACGCGTTGGCGTTCTGTTTCTAAACGCGACGGCGTGTTGGGTGCCACAGGTGCTGGACCGAGTTCAGGTGCCAGTGGATACCAATTGAAACTAATTGGATGGCCCATGAAGCCACCCGGCTGCAACACTTTCAAGCTGCATGATCCATTCCACGGTCCTTGGCTTTCGGCATAAAACATTACGCCATGTTCGTTAGGGCCAATCCCGCACGGGCTGCGAATACCGCTGCAAATCGGAATCACTTTTCCTTCCGGTGTTATCTTGAGACACCAGCCACGGAAAGGCACTTTCGAATTGTAGGATTCCGACAAACAGAGCGCGACCCAGATGTTTCCTTCGGCATCCGGTTTTGAGCCAAAGGCAAACTCATGATAGTTTCTGAAACCCCAAGGATCGCTGATGGTTTCAAACCGATCGGCGCGATTATCTCCGTCGATATCGGAGATGCGAGTGACTTCGGTTTGCTGCGTCGCTAGAAAACTCCCCTTATTCCAAGCCAAACCGAAGATCTCGTCGAGACCCTCAGCGTACTTATGGAATTTAGGTTCAGGGTACTTATCAAATGCTCCATCCACCAAAAAGATGTCGCCTCGTCGCGTTGCCAGCGCTAACTGTTTCGTCTCTGGCAGTATTTCAAAGCTTCCTGCTTCAATGGCAAGTTCCTTAGGCAATGGCACTTCGACCAGCTTGTAGTACTTTGATTCTTGCTCGGCAGTTCCCCAATATTCACCCAAGGGTTCTTGCGGCAACAGTTGCAGCAATGTGATGGCAACGAACTTAAGTATGGCAATAAACATTGTTGGATTTACTCCCACACATAATCGATAGAGAATTGAAGCGGTTGGCCTGCGGACAAATCGATGGGCAATACCAGCATCTTTTCGCTTCCTTCACCCACAACGATCGGAGCTGTTGCGGCTGACACGCGAATCTCGACACCATTTTCAAGACGATAACTTTGGTCGGTAAGTTTAGTAACGTTGCCATTAGCCAGTCTAAATCGCAAATGCGAGCGAGCGTTGCCACTAGATAGTTGGATGATGCGCCGCAACTGCTTCGGTCCGTCGGTGGTCAGAGCGTTCTCTGTAAAGAAATCTTCTACGCGTACTCCATCGAAATCATACAAAACTTTCGGCCGACGTTTTGCATCCAACTGATAGCCCAAAAACTTATGTTTGGGTGGTCGTCCATCATCCACTTTCCATGGCGAATCGGCATCATCGAGTTCAGGACCGCGAGCGAACGGAACGGGACGGCCGAGGGCTCTCACGTTACCATGACCTTGCCCATACCACACCCCCGCTGGGTCAACGAACTTGCCTCGCCATATCATTCCCAACCGCATTTGTTCCGCATCGAAGGCGATGTTGACATCACCTGGATAGCCGACGCCGATACCGCGTTTGCCGATCCCTTCGTAACTGCGCCGCAACAATCTCGCTTCATCGCGAACTACGATTTCTAACGGCTCACGAATAACGCCGCGCGGAGCGTTCGCTTGACGACCGTCGAGCAGATATTGCCAGATCGCTTCGATTTGCGTGGCACTATCACCTTGGATATCAGGACGAATCGCTTTTCCACCCGGCCAGAACGAGGGCATTACCGTGTTGGGGCTGAATTTTTGTGGAGCTAGCATGTATTGATGAAACCAATCTTTCTTCAATCGCTCAGCCATTTCGGTAAGATCAACCGCTGGCATGGTGTCTGAGAGCTTGTACTGATAGGTATGGCAAGCGACACAATTGAGTCCTTGATTCCCGACGATCTCTAAGCCTTGTTTGCGCAGTGCCTCACGGTTATCGACTTCGGGAAACTCCATGGGCGCGATTTTATCATTAGCTTGTAAGAGCCCCACAAGATGCCCGATATTCGCTTCACCAAACTGCGGCATGCGAGTTTTCATGTAGGGGCGAATGACTCGGCCATTCACTAAAACCTCACGCATCCATTTTTCTTGGAGTTTGGCACCACTGCCGGACAATGTTGGCGGAATTCGCCCTTGATCGCCCAAGTTCAAATTGGTGGTTTGAAAGAAATGATTGCGATCGATAGATACCCCGCCCAAGCCATCACGCGAATGGCACTGCGTGCACTGAAACGTGGTGAGTGTCCAATCGATTTTTTCTTGCGCGTCGAGAACGCCTGCGCGGCAGGCTGCTTGAATGAAACCGCGTTCTTCAGC
>JAFLCP010000003.1:69428-108078 GCA_017303505.1 Planctomycetota bacterium
CAAAGTCAGGCCATGGACCTGCTTTGTCGGATAAACAACCGCCGTCGAGCGACGACTTAGCAATATTGGTCCAGTCGGGGCTGTTCTTAAATTTGTTTGCGGCAGTATCTGGCGGAAGCACGTTGGTATGGCAAGCAGCACAGCCGAGATCGAGAAATAGTTGTTTCCCTTTTTGTGCGTATTCAGCGGAGTCACTGGCGGCCCCACCTTCGATCGTAGTGCCATTGGGGTTCGGTGATTGCAATAGGTAGGCAGCCAAGTCAAGGGCTTCACGATGCGTTAGTTGTAAGTTGGGCATACGGCCCAGTGGTCTAGCGGCGTGTGGGTTTTCTAAGAACTCGACGATGGAATTCGAATTGTATTTCGAAGAAAGATCACCCAGTGGGACTGAACCGGCGAGCTCTTGCTCTACTGCTTGAGCATTACGTGGAGCATGACAAGCGACGCAGCCGACGGTATGAAAAAGTTCTTGACCGCGCGCGATCGCTTCGGGATCTTGAGCGGCACTATCATTTTGAAAGTTGTTACCATCGATGGTAATTAAAAAGGTCGCGATCGCGGCGGCTGCCTCATTTCGTTCTTCCGGCTTAAGCGTATGCAATAAATCGGGCATATGCGAGCCACGTTTGGTTTGTTGCGGAGAGAGAATGTACTGTTGAAGATATTTTGGATTTAGCCTTTTAGCAGACCATGCCAGGTTCGGGGCATTCGTTTCAGCGAATGGAAGTTGATCGGGCAGAGCTTTATGGCAAGCGATACAATTTTTGTTGCGAATGAGAGTAAGGCCCTTTAGTTCGGGGCTCAGTTCACGCGGAGCAATCGCATTGCCAGTGGGTGGCGGTTGAGTCGCCCCACGTTCACGAATGTCGAGGACATAACGTACGAGGTCGAGAAACTGCTGGCGATCTTTGAGTTGGTCGGCTAAGCCGCTGGGCATTGTCGAGACAGTGCTGGGTTTTTGTTCTTCGATTTCCGAAGTAGGGATCGTGATTCGTTCATCCGGGTTTTGGGCACTGCGGAGGATGATCGCTTGAGCGTTCTGTTCGAGTGGAGTTCCGACCACCACCAAGCCGCCGGTTGTTAGAACTTGAATGGATTCGTAACCTTTGCGAATCACTTTTGAGGGGAGCAAAATCGATTCCACGATGGCTGCATCGGTGGTAGCTGCATCGGTTGCGTTGGGATCAATTTGGCTCAGGTCAGGCGCGATGGGTTGCGAGCCTTGATTGGAGCGATGGCAATTGATGCAATTGATGTTGCCTTGATGGAACAAGATGGCGCCGCGAACGATGTTTCCTTTCTGGCGAGCTTGCTCGGCAAGCTTCGCAGGATCTTCTTGGATCAAGCGTTCGCTGAGTGTTTGTGCGTTGCAAATGGTGGGTAAGAGAATCAAACACCAGAGCGGAATGATCCAGCGGCAAAAGGTTTGCGCAAGGAATCGAGAGGACATTATCAGTGAGGCTCCAGTTGGCATTTGGGTTAGCTCAAGTCGAAATGCCGGAAGAGGGGAAATCGTGGGTGTCTCCATTTTACTTCAGTGCACCCCTGATTCTAGGACCCAAATGGTCTCCCCGCATCAAACTGCGCACATGTTGGGTGATGTAGGGTGTGTGCAGCAAGTCCTCTCTTATTCTACGCCTCTATCTATTTTGTCATGCCATCTCTAACGCGTTTCAATCTATGCAAATCCGGACTTGCGGAACACACCGTGGGCAAACTATGACGCTACGTTAGGGCTTCCGCCGCGCACGTCACCATCTATAATAACATCCCATCCCTAACGCGTTTCAATCCATGCAAACCTGGACTTGCGCAATACACCGCGGGCAAACATTAAAACCCGAAGCCAGTTTTCTTCCCTTACAAGCAACATCTTCAATCGCATGCCCTTTTTTGCGAGCGTATTTTTTCGCGGCCTTCGCAACTTTCGCGGTTCCCTCTCTTGTTCACACACTTGCACCATAGCGTAACACTCCAGCGCCAAAGCAAAGTTGAACCCATTCGACCATCTGTTTCAGTTTAGAATAGACGCAAAGCTTTTCCGTTTCGCCAACCATTACACATTTCCGCTTTTACTTGAGCAGCGCCAGCAGCATGACGACTGGCGTGCGGGCTGCGATGCTGTGTGGTGTCTTGGCGGTCATGTGAATCCAAGTTCCCGGCATGCCATCGACAGATTCTGCTCCGACCGTTATAGCTGCTTCTCCCGAGATGATTTGTATCGTCGCGTCGAGTGGCGCTACATGCTCCGCCAATCCACTTCCAGCTGCAAATGAAAACAAGATCGCTTTGATCTTCGAATTATCTGCCAGCACAACACTCTGTTTACCGGACTCAGGAATGGTTAGTTCTTGGGTGAGTTGTTTGATGAGGTAGTCAGAAATGCTCATGGTTAGGTCCTTTTGCACACATTATAGAGCATTCCAGTTAAGGGGATACCGCTTCAGAAGAAAAGGAATTTGGCTCGGGATCTAGTCCATCGTTTCTACTTTGAAGAATCGGTGTCATCTCTTGATTCTGCTTGTATCGCAACCAAGTAAGTCCGTAACATTAGAGTCTGTGTCTATCGACTTGGTCACGTATTTTTGACGGCGCGCTTACGCAGCCATGGAACTGTGTGCGATGCTAAGAAGAGGCTGCAGGAATTCTGTGATACGTCGCACGCAAAAAGACCGTATGTGTTGTGGCGATGTTTGCGCTTCTTGCTGGTGGTGCTACGGCTGAAGCTCAGGTTCCGGGTAGTCTTAGAGTACTGGCTCGTAAGTCGGCCGTTTCTAACGAATGAACCGCGAAAGTCACGAAAAACGCGAAAGCCTCGCGATACAAATCATTTACCACTTCTATCTATTGCAACGATCTGGCTGTCGCGTCTTCTTTGCTGCGTTCAACTTCGCAACAACTAATGCTTCATTTGTTGTGCGTCATTTGAGCATTCTGCGAACTCGGAGAATCGCTTTCCTCCCAGCAATCGCAACAGTTCAGCACCTTCTGACCAGCTCGATAGTTCGACGGAGTCAAGTTGCGTTCAGTTGGGTCCCGAATCGATCGTGTCGTTTATGTCAGCACCAGCATGGACAAGCAATCGGATCGATTCGATCTGTGTCCAGGCCGTGGCGAATCCGAGAGGATTCTCGTTATTCGCATTCAACGCGTTTGGGTTGGCGCCATGTTTGAGCAGTATGGTCATCGTCCAGATATCACCATCGGCAGCAGCCTGCATCAGTGGGGTGTTGCCATGTTCTCCCATTCGACTGTCTGGATCGGCGCCCTGCGATAGCAACCAAGGAAGCATTCCACGATTACGCCAAATCGCCGCATAGACGAGCATGGCGTCGTGAGAGGTCTTTAGCTCTGGGTGCTTACCGAGCAATTGACGCAGCCTAGCCCGGTTGCCACGCAGGACAAGATTATATGCAAGATTATCTCGGCCTTTTCCCATGGGTTCACGTTTGGTGTCTGTTTTCCAATTCAGCGATTCGTTGTCGCAAACGGGCATTCTCCAACTCTATTTCGCTAACATGAGATTCGTCAGTCTTTGCTGGCTGAACAATTCTATCTTCCGTGAAGTAGACGCCAGAAAACATTGATGTCTTGACTGTGGCCTCATGAATGTTTCCTAATCGGTCGCGATATCGAACCTGATAAATTCGATCGTTCTTCTCTCCGAACCAGCCTCGACCAAAAGGGCTCCAATGCGACTCGATCAATTCGCCACCTTGATTGCGTATGTATTCGCCCACGCGATCACCGTCGATTCCGCCTGCTACTAAACGGACCACGATTGCGATCACAACGAAAACGCCGAATATCAAAATTGCTTCCATAGGTCCTTAAACGCCTTGGGGGAAGAGTTTATATGGGAAATGTAAAGCAGCACCAAGTCGCCGAGTGATGCTGTTATTCTGGTAAAGCATCAACGGCGACTTTGATGCATGCCATAGTTCTGGCTTTGGTGTCTGGTACCGCTCAGCATAACAGACGTGCCTGCTAACCTGATAGATCTTAATGTGTAAAGCCACTTATTTCGAGCATGACCAACGTCTTGCGTTTTACACCAACAGTGAGCCCATTCTTTATGAACCGCGAAAGTCACGAAAATCGCGAAAGTTTCGACGAGGCGAATCACTCACCATTTCAATAGATGACAACGATTTGGACTCTTATCGCTTAATCGCTTCATTACAAGAAACGCAACTTGAGATTAGAGATAGAGGGGCAGAAAAATGGAAGACTTGGGGCTCATGGCTCTTTTTTTCTGCCCACCATTTTTTTGCCACTTCAAATGCACTACCGACATCTCGGTCGACGTCAATATGCCGTTCAACGTTAACGCGTTTCAGGGCGATCAGAACGTCGTGGAGTATTGGATTCCGGATGCCAGAACGTTCACGATCACCGGGCCGCCGGAGTGATCGCTCCATTCAAAACACGCGCTGTCGGCGGCTCCGCATGCATCATTTTGTTATCCGACGTCTTTTGCATCGGGACAAGGGTAGTACAGCGGTGTATTTATATTTCGTTTAGCGTAAACGGGGATCTTTGCAAGTGAATCGCTAAGGGAATCACCACGAAGCCAACGCAGGCAGAAGGTCGTCATGCAATCGAATTCGGTGAATACCATGCAGGTGCATTCAGGCAGACCCCAAATCGGCCCTAGCCGAACGGCAACGTTGGAGTCAGTCAACCATGGCTCCCAATGTTTGCCGCGGCCGCCACGAAGGACGAATCGAGCAGCGTGTTTCTTTGCGCAGCCGAAGCCAATCTCGGAATGGCCGTTTGTAACAAACGGTTGAAAGCCAGCATCGTAAGTTGCATTGAAGAATCGTAGCATGGAATCATGGAGCGGCGTGCGTTCCAGCGGCCCAAGAACATCGAATGGCCAGTACGTTGGAGTTAGGTCAATCATGGAGTTGAGAGACATATAAGGACCATAGACCCGAGTCGGATAACTTATAATTATTGCGGTCTGGGTTCCGACAATAAGTCCTGAATACCATTACCTAGCCCGATTTCCTGGATTATTTCAGCTTTTCCGCTTCGTGTCCAGGAAATTATTGTCGGAATCGCCTTCCGACAGTAACCAGCTATTGTCGGAACACTCGCTGCAAACGGCCTCACTTGACTTGCTCGAACTTCAGCTGGAGAGCATGTCCACCAACGCGACAGCCCTCTTGCCGAGGACAAGTTTTGGGGCCTTTACTAGCCATTGATGTTGTATTGATCGAGATGCATGCTCCGCTGCGCTGCTAAAGAATTCAGCAAAAAATATGGCCCGCAGAATCAACCTAGAAACAATCCAGCTTGCAAAAACAAACAACCCTTGATGCAACTAAATCGCATTGATTGAGAACCAGAGTAGGAATGAAAAAAATCCGCCAATAATCGCGATCAGAATACACAACTCATATCCGACGGAGCGTTGAGGATTGCTGAGCGTCACTACGATGCCCACTATCCAAGCCAACAGCGAGCCTATCCGATGAGAACCACGAAAGTTACGAAAATCGCGAAAGCTACCGTGAATCTGGCATGGATTCTTCGTCGCTTCCGTGACCATGAAATCTCGCAACAGTCTCTCGGTCGGTCGACTTGCGAAAATCAAACGACTCTCGCGACGCAAGGAGTTCATCACTGGTGTCTACCAACAGAGTAACAAGAAACTCAGCCACCTGATCTGCCTCGGCGAGTTCCCCCTTTTTTAACATCGCAGCAAACGTCGCTGCAGTCTCCGTCTGCGAGCAAAGCACAGCCTCAACAATGCGTGTGTTTACGGCTCCAGGATAGGCCCTGATAATACGCGTTGTTGTCAATTCCCTTGCTGCACAGCGCGCGGCCATTTGTGCCGCTGACTTAATGATCGAATATGCGGACCATCCAGGCCGAGGAGTTGTCGCCGAATAGCTGTCGATGAACAGCATTCGCTTGATGGAGTGACTTTGGCTGAGCGTTTGGAATAAGTTGAGCGGTGTGGCGACATGAATCCGAAAATGTTGAACTAGTTCGTTAAGGTCGATCTTATCGTAGGGTTCTAGTGGGACCAAAGAGCCAGCAGAATGAACGATTCCATCAATGATTGCTGGTTCCCCATTGGATATTGCCCGGATTTTATCCGCGACCGCTTGAACACCATCGTCTGTGCTAAGATCGGCCTCTAGCGTAATCAAGCACGGCCCACAACTTTCACGCAGAGACTCCAGAAGTTCAGTCGATCTACCTACCGCGATGACACGGAACTGCCGGTCCGCCAAGGCAGTTGCTACGGCACGCCCGATTCCACGAGTCGCACCGGTCACGATATACAATGGGCTGTTTTGCATAGTCGGTTGCCAGCAGATCGACTTTGAGGAGCTTTTGGAACTAGTGTTCCACGGCTGGAACAACGGAAATGTTAAAGTAATGTATCCAAGGAGCCATTACCACACATCGTCGTATGATCGGACGCGGAATACTGTCCGTAAGAGTCCCACAATCCAAATTGCGGCGCCAGCCAATATCACCGACAATAGCAATGCCAAAGAGACTTTGAGAAACAGCAGTTTTGTAGACGAGTATAAACTGCAAAGCCACCAAGCCAAAATCAGGTTCCAAGTTGCCCCTATTGTGGCAATGCAAACGTCACCGGCCCAGGTTTTTCGTTTGAATATTGGTTTCTTATTCATCACATGTATCACCCACTGGGCTGATGCGTTTCTTACTCTATTCTTGGCGAATCAAGCGAACCCGACAATCGCTGTATCAATCGCTCTATCACCTGTTTTGCAGCTTCTGGGCTGGACTCATCCAGAAGTGTTTTTACGTCGCCTAAATGTTCTATGATTCCACATTTTGCAAGTGGTAGTAGAGCTTCAGCTCTGCCAATGGATCGTTTAACCCGTAGCTGGAGCGCAGCGGAGGCTTGGTTCGTTTGGCTCGTCCTCCTGTCGATCTCCATCGCGACATAGAACATCCAGCTTGTCAACTCTTTCGGCGAGCTGCTATAGGAGATCGAGGGAACTCAAGCCTAGCCTCCGCTGCGCTCTGGCTACGGGTTAAACGATCTTTCCGGCTACGGGCGTTTTGCCTGCCCCGTTGTTCTTTCATAGCTTAACAACTCGAAAGTTATCGAATCGCACCCAACGCTCTTCGTCGTCAGATTCGCCAAGGGCAAACAAACCAAAACCGAGTCCTGAGTCCGACTCGCGAACTGCAGAGTGAAAAAACGTTTGGTATTTGCCAGTTTTGGATGGGCCGACTTGGAAGTGAGTATAGTGGCCACGCACCAGGAGTCGCAGTGGGCCAAGTTCCTTATCGGCGGGCCAATACTTGATCGTGTATTTGCCCGGATCACCCTCTTCTCCTGGCTTTCCAATAAACTCTACCTCACCAGGTGCAAACACAATATAGCCTTCGATATTGGTAACTCGCCCCGTGAATGACGTCCCCACTTGGTCGTTGAGACTGATCCCTGCTTGCTCGCCGCGCTTCAATGTTTCATACACAACAGTAACATCTACTGAGGCGACAACAGAATCCGCCGTGCTAAAAGGGAGATCAACTTTCAGCATGGGTTGAGGTTGCTTCTCCTTCTGAGGTTTCAGTCGAATCTCGAGAGCTCCTTCGCGAACTCGATAGTCGTTCGGGTCTAAGCCAACCATTTGCCACTTATCGGACAGCCCATTTTCAAAGTTATCTTCGAACAGCACTTCCTCCCCGACACAGAACGGAGAGAACGAAAGACATCCCAGCAGAAGCAATAAAACGCTGCAGCGGAAATTTCTCTTTACCATGGGTGATCTCATGCCATTCTGTGTTATGGGTTATGCAGTAACCTTCCGTCCTACTCTTCCGAAGAGAGCTATGCCATGCACTCAATGGAGTCTACTGCATCGGCCCATGAATTTCGAGCGAATTCGAACATCCGTTTTCTCGAATCCAACCGAAGGATTATCAATTTTGAAAAGTGAATATCTCTAGCCGGCGGAAAATCAGCTGGCTCGGAAGGAAGCTTTACGAGCGTGCTCCACGAGATGTGTAAAGCAAGATACTACGAATGATGATGTCAACAAAAGCTAACGCGAAAAACGAAAGCCAACTCAAAACCACATATATGAGGACCACCCACGGAAAGATACTTGGAAACGGAACTGGACCGGGTTGGTCCTTTAAGATGGAAGGTTCGTAGCATGGCCAGAGCCACAATCCCAAACCGACCAGTTGCACAAGACTCGTTAGCGACCACCAAGCCCAGTATAGCTTCGACCTAAAAGCTGAAATAATGGAACCTACCACGCCTGGTAAATTGCCAAAATTTGCAATTAGGAAATAAATGGGAAGGTATCCGATCCCAGCCCAGTCTGGTGCTATTATTGCATGCCTACAAACAAAGGTTATGACGAGCAACAAATTGATTTGAAGAACAATGGAAACGATTCGCAAAGTGATCATAAATCATCATGTTTTCATTGGGCAACTAGCTAGATTCTATTGACGTCCGTTCGTGAAACGTGACATTGGACTCATTCTCGTGGACGGATATACTATACCTATCCCAAAAGGCGATTTGTATACGAGGTACAGGATCGATAAGAGAATTGGGGTATTGCGCTAGATCGCTTATTCGCCCCTAAGTCGCATGACAGTTCCTTCAGCTTTGTCGTTTGTCAACGTTAATTGCCAGCCCTGGATATGACGTTCCCTCGCGGCAATGATCTGCTAAGCGACCGCGCAGTCGTAAGCTTGTTGAGCTTTATTCATCCATGATTTGCTTTGTTGCGGCTATTCATTGGATATCTTTCGTCAATAGATCGAGAATGAGAACGGTCGCGTGGGGATTGGTGAGAATCAAAGGAAGAGACGGAGTTTTGCACGTTTTGCAAAATGGCCAGCAGTAAAGGTGCGACCTAAATTTAAAACCAGAGTTGGGCGGATGTTGGATTGTCTTTGAGGGTTGAGTGAGCCACTTTGAAGATAGAAGCATCTTGGCGTTGCGTTATCTGACCCCTGATGTCGTCCTGGTGATCGAAATGTTCAGAGAGGCGAATAAGCTCTGTGTTGGTTTTGATGCCTGTTTCAGTTGTGAAGTCCAGGCAGGCGAAGCGTGGCTGCCGTCCTGAAGCGTTTTTGGTGTCTATCCAGGCTATGATTGCAACGTGCTGACGGTTCGACTACTTCTTCTCGGCGTCGTTTCGATATGGTTTCTTCTGTTCGTAGAGTTCTAGTCGCTTTTGCGAATCCGTTTTTTCTTCATCTGTTGAAGCCATTTCAGTCAACTTTTTCTGGTACTTGATCGCCGAATCCCATTCACCTGATTCTGCGTAGGCAGCAGCCAGGGTATCAACGCAATGCTTCGCTTTCCAAGCTGATAGTTCGCACGCTTTAATCGCAAGCTCGATAGCTTTCCTACCGTTACGGTAGTTTTCGTCGGGGTAAGTCGCATAAAGCCACGCGAGGTTGTTCAGGCTGTTTGCGTTTTCTGGTTCGAGTCGAATTGCTTCACTGTAGTCTTCAATGGCTGAATTCACATCGCCCCTTTTCAAAAATGCGCTACCGCGGTTGGCGTATGCTCCTGCATTATTAGGATTGAGACGAATTGATTCTGTATAGTCGTTGATCGCTAAGTCCAATTCACCCTTTTCTATAAGTGCATAACCACGGCTGAAAAATACCGTTGCATCCTGTGGGTCGAGGCGAATCGACTCCGTGCAGTCCTTGATCGCTAAGTCCAAGTCACCTTTACTTATAAATGCAGTCCCACGGCAACTGTATGTTATTGCATCATTGGGATCGAGCTGGATCGCTTTTGTGTAGTCGATGATCGCTAAGTCCATTTCGCCTTTGTCAAAATATGCATTACCACGGTTGACGTAAGGGGCTACGAGCTTTGGCTCAAGTCGAATCGCCTCTGAGCAGTCCTTGATGACGTTTTCGATTTCGCCTTTCTCTCTCCATACAGATGCACGGTTGCTCCAGTAATGGGAGTTCGACGGATTCAGTCGAATTCGCTCAGAAAAATGGTCAAGTGCTTCCTCGGTATCCATGACGTCCTTCTTTTGAACCCACGCTCGGCCTAACCAAAGCAAGTCACCATGGACATCTTCAACTGTTGCAGGGTAGTCTATCTTTTCAACGTCAAAGATCTCATCGCCGACCTTGGCAACGGCTCCCTCTTTCCAAAACACTCTTTTCCCTATCCATGAGTCACGCGCTTGAGCAATGGCAACTGCGGGAAGTAGCGCGAAGATCAGCAGTATTAGACGACACATGGATTCGCCCTTAGGTGGCTTAGACAACTGACGTTTGATATTGATTATTGCCTTGCTTGAGTTGGTTTATAACCAAGGTTGCGCAGCACAGTCAGAGTTTTCGTCAGTTTCCCTGTGCTGTAGGGTTATGATGATGCATACCGACCATGCAGAACGAAATAGCGAGTTGCAATATTTGCTCGATCAGTGAGTGCGCAAGGAGTTTAGTAAATCGGCAGCTTGATGTTTGGGCCAGACCAAATCAGATTGACAGAATGTGCGCAAGCAAACCGCCGCATGCCTTTCGGGACGCGGCGGTTTATATCAACAAGCAACCTATTGAGTCTGCTCGTGCGACGATCAAGTTTCGTCGCACGAGTTTTCTCAAGGGCTCTATAAAAACGCTGCTTGCGTAGAATCAGGCTCAGGCTACGCCTGGGGTTTTGCTGTGCGCGTTTTGTGGGAAGTCGAAGGTTAACACGAGCGGTTCGGTACCTGTGTTCTCGATTTCCACGCCGCCGTTGGACAGGGCAGCTTGGGTGATGAAGCCGATTTCGGGATAGATCTCGCCGAGAATCATGTTCTGATGATAACGCACAGCCAACTTACCAACACGACCACTGCCGCCGTTGGTGTGGAACATCGTGGGGCACTCGGGACGGAAAACGGTCTTGGCACCTGGGGCCACGATGAGTCGCAGAATCGAGCACTTCTGGTCGCCTAGGAAATTTCCGTAAATGATCCACTTAGCATCGACGCCGTTCCCCTTGAACTCTTCCGCTGTGATAGCTGGACGCGAGTTCTTCAGAACGAAGTCTGGATCTTGGTTCGCTGCAAAGTCGAACTTCTCTACCAAATAATCCCAGTCTTCATGGCGAGCCTTTGGATAGTCTTCTTCACGACACGCATAAAATGCATCTTTGGCACCGATGCGTCCGTCAAGCGTTAGATCTTCAGCCAAGAAGTGCTCGTCCATCGTGACGTGCAGTTCGTGCGTGCACAAGTTGGTTGGTGAATGCAATACGCCATTGGGCATCACGAAACCATCATCCAACTTCATCATCACGTGTGGTGCCAGGTGACGGATACCGTTGTACTCACCTTTTCCGAAGCTCTTCATGCAGGCGCGGAACTGTTCCTTGGTCACAAACGAATACAGACCCATCGCTGTTGTGTGATAATGCGACGCGCTGACGCCCGGATTGTCATAGGAATTGATGTCATACACTTCCCACTTCGACCAGTGCAAGTGATCGGGAATCGGGTTCAAGTTGTCGAACTTCTTCGAAACGATCGGCCAAGTTGGGTTGCCGAAAAGCTTCTTCGAGAAGGTGGTAACCTTTTCGCCGATTACCTTGTTGGGATCAGCGGTGATCAAATCTTGAAGCGAAACAACTTGTCCATCCGCAGCGAGAACATGTGCTTCCCCTTCGCGAAACGGAGCCTTCTTGGTTCGAGTGTCGATAACCCCGGTCACGATAGGAACTGTGCAGCACATCCACAGTTCATCGAGGCCGGTACCACCCATGTAGTCCGGATAGTACGAGCGGGCTTCGAGACGCAGACGTTTACCTGGCGTACAAAATGTTCGGCCAGCGTATCGATGGAGTAGCTGGAGGACTCCGCCGTTCTGGTTCAGGGCGTTATCCAGAACCGTAGCGATGCCGCCGCTGGCCCCATCGATCACATTCTGTCGTGGGTACTCGTGCAGTTTATCTGCGAGAATCGAGGTTGTACCAGCCATGAGCATTGCTCCTCATTGAGTCTAAGAAAACGTGTTGGTTCCAAAGCATTCAGGAACGACAAAATATACCGTTTTTGCTGAAAAGTTCACGATAGGGGCGAGCGAATTTGAACCGGATAGTTTACATCGGGAATCGAAAGTGAAAAAAGAGGGGGCATTGCATAAGCAATTCCGATGGAAATTTGAAGCAGTGTCGAGGATGACGGCGAACACGCAAGTCGGTTAGCTCGCAAACGAATACAGTTCACCCCGATGATGGGGGCGAGCAGAAATGCACTCTTGAGCCGCACATCGTGATTCGCCAATCGGAGGAGAGGAGAACAGGAGAGCAGTAGACCGAGTAGAGAAGAGAGCGGATGATTGGCTTTTGAAAGTTGGCAGGTTGGAAAGTCTCTCTCGCCCGAGTAGCTCTACTGTTCTCCTGCTCTCTTCTCTACTCTCTATTTTTTGGGCCTAGGGGCTATGGATTAGTTGAAAATGCAAGTAAGCGTCTGAATATTGCGCTGTCAGTCTACTAGAAGACATCCAGGATGTGAATTGTTCACCCCGCAGCAAATTGAGGATTGGTGAAATCCGACGGCGGCGAAACGGCATGCCAATCGGAGGAGAGTAGAACAGTAGAGCAGTAGACCGAGTAGAGAAGAGAGCGGATGTTTGGCCTTTGAACATTGGCAGGTTGGAATGTCTATCACGTCTGAGAAGCTCTACTGTTCTCCTGCTCTCTTCTCTACTCTCTATTTTTTTGGCCTTCCGGGCCAAAAAAATCGGGGTGACAAGATTCGAACTTGCGACCTCTACGTCCCGAACGTAGCGCTCTAGCCAGGCTGAGCTACACCCCGTTTGGAAGGTGAAAGTGCTTGGTGGGCAAACACTTAAGCAAAATTGGTGCAGGTTGGGAAGCGATTGGCGGGAAAAATCGGGTTGCGATTTTTGCCGAAAATCGGAGTCGGGAAAGCGCATTTTAGCTTGCCGAAATCGTACGTTCTAGACGTACTTTTTTCAACTTTCCACTTCGAGCTTCAGTTGCGTGGCAATCTCTTTGGCTCGTTCAGCCGCTTTGGAGAAGGGAGCTGTTTTGACGATCGCGCGAACCATCGTGGACATCTTGCGTTTCACCGGTGCCGGGAGAGCGTCGGCGGTATCGTTCGATACAGTACCATCTTTGCTACCTGTTGCGGCTAACACCGATTCATACGCAGCTTGAAGTTGAACCAATTGCTCCGCTGCTTTCAGGGAGCTCTGGAACTCGTCGTCTTTCTTCCATTCTTTTTGTAAGTCGGCAGCCTTTTTGCCGATATCATGGCCGCGATAAATCGTGGCCACACGCTTCATCACATTCATGGCCCCAACCGGATCATCTGCTGCTCCGTCGCGGGCCATCGTGAAGAGCTTCTCGCCATAATCGTTCAATTGTTTCATCACATACTCAGCTTCTTCAGCCGTCTGCGCATCTTTGGAGCTGGTTAAGCCTTGAGCCTTGCGAAGAGCACTGGCAAAAGCACTTTCGCTTCGTAACTGTTCATTGAACGCAGTGAGCTTCTCGAGTTTACGTCCGCCCAAGATCATCGGCGGGGCATTAGCCACCGCTTGCCTTAACGCAGCTTCCACATCAAACGGTGAACCGCGAAACAAACATTTCCCTTGATGATCGAACAACATGCAATGTGGGATGCCAGAGAAGTCACCACCTTTACTCAGGCCAGCGTTCTCCACAATCGGAAATGTGACGCCCAACTTTTGCACCGATTGCTCGATCGCTTCCACTGGTCCACCTTGAGCATGAACGCCCACAACCATCAAACCCATGGGACCGAGCTCTTTATGCAATTGCTCCATTTTGGGCATGCTGACTAAACAAGGTGGGCAATTCACACCCCAAAATTCGACCAACACCACGCGATTTTTCAAATGCTCCGATGTGATCTCGCTACCGGAGACTCGCTTCCCCAAGCGAATGTCATCGGGTGTCACCGACATATCGAAATCGGCTGCTGCAATCCACGAACTGAGACAGCTACAAAGTAAGAGAAAACCGATGAGTGGATATTTAAGAGACATCACGCGGGTCCTGATTCGAAAAGAATTGCGACCTACGGATTATAGCAGATTTGGCACGCCAATGCGTGATTTTGGCGATGGTCCCATTAGCCGACAGCGTTAGCTGCGGTTTGCCGTCGACCTGGCGACAATACGCATTACGCGGTGAATGTCGGAAGAAAGTTCCACCTCAGAAATTCACCGACAGCGTTAGCTGCGGTTTTCCGTGGACCTGTCGACGACGGTTGATCTACGACTGCAAACTCGCACGGGGGCGGACGAGGCTGGCGCATATTCTCTCCCTTCCTCGATAAAGCAACTGGTAGATGTACTCCAATTAGGCAGTTGAATTCGTTTTCGAATCCAGCGAAAAGGGAATCAGAGTGAAGGGAATAGAATCACGGCCCTTGTAAGAGCAAAGACACTACTAGCTTGAAAGCGGTTCAGTTTTTTGGCGAGTTGATACATCGACTTTCTCAGTTCACCAGTGCTTCTAGAGCTTCCAGCGTATTGGCTGCTATGGCGATTTGGCCGTTGGGCACACGGTAGTCGCGAGGATTGATGCGGATCAATGTGGCATCCATTCGGGCGACCAACATTTCGCTTTGATGTCGAACCGTTGGGATGGCAGTTCCCGCGCCGCATTCGATCACAACCAGAGGACCGTCGATCGATCGCAGCCACTCTCCGAAGCGAGACTGTTGTTGATCACTCCGGTCGCTATCCCAATACCAATCGCCAAACATCAGAATGTTGGGACGCAGCAAACAACCACACTTGGGACATTGCGGCAGCGGCTTCGTCGCGCGCATGGTTTCGTGATCGACATGAACCTCAAATGGATCGGCCGATAGGATACCGACACCACACGAGTCGACACATTGCATATGGTGAATGGATCCATGTACTTCATAGACCGAATCGTCGCTGAAGCCGCTGCGTTGAAAATGACCATCCACATTGGATGTGAAAACAAAATGCGTTCGTCCCGCTTCTGTACACCAACGTCGCAGAATGTCAAAGCCCGCATGAGGCTTCGTCTGACGATAGAGATTCAAGCGATGCCCATAGAAACCCCAGCCCAACGATGGATCTTCGCGAAACCATTGTGGATTCGCTAACTCTTCAAATCGCAAGCCGAGTTTTTGATAGGGTGGATAGGCTCGCCAAAATCCCTCGGTCCCACGAAAGTCGGGCAAGCCAGAATCGACGCCCATACCCGCTCCGGCACATATCAAAATAGCCTGCGCTTTTTGAATCACTTCTTGGGCACGTTGGATGTCGGTGGATAACATGATGGGGTAAGCAATAGGTGAAGGTCGATGAATGATGTAAGCGATAAATAATGGGCTGATGCGTATTGTAGCAAAGCGAAGTAGGAGAACGTGTTGCGCGAGAATGCTTGGTAGCCGGTAAGTCGCGGTTCCGCTGGTGTAAAGCCAGCGGAGACCGGAAAGTATGGCTCTGTGCACGGTGTTTTGGACGCGATCAACCCCACGCTGAGTAGGAAAAAAACTGTGCGCTGCTGAAAATCGACGCGGTGGAATTCGTAGCTCTTACTTCGTACGTCGTAATTCGTCGTCGTAATTCGTGCTCGATTTGTGGCAGCACACAGGCTAAACGATCGCGAAGTGAATACGCGTGTACCGGGGGAAGCCTAACCTCCGCTAGCGCTACGGTTACGGGCTAAACGACTCGGCTCTAGTTGATAGTATCGCGCAATACACAAATCTGTGTAGTGCTAGAAGCTAAACGATCGCGAGCTGAATACGCGTGTACCGGGGGACGCCTAACCTCCGCTAGCGCTACGGTTACGGGTTAAACGACCCGGCTCTAGTTGATAGTATCGCGCAATACACAAATCTGTATAGTCTAGAAGCTAAACGATCGCGAAGTGAATACGCGTGTACCGGGGATGCCTAACCTCCGCTAGCGCTGCGGTTACGGGTTAAACGACCCGGCTCTAGTTGATAGTATCGCGCAATACACAAATCTGTATAGTGCTAGAAGCTAAACGATCGCGAAGTGAATACGCGTGTACCGGGGATGCCTAACCTCCGCTAGCGCTGCGGTTACGGGTTAAACGACCCGCGTGACACTTTCATCGAGCAATTGGATGATATGCCGAACTTCGAAAGGGCGAGATACGATGCCTAACGTACGAGCGGAATACCATTGCATCATGCAAACATGATTCGAAGTGCCAAGGATTACGGGCTCACCTTCTGCCGTTTCCAAGAAGGCCGCTTTGCGGGCCAAGATCTGACGTGAGTTCTCTGGTTTTTGCAAATTGTAAGTACCACCCGATCCGCAACATTCCGTCGCCAAAGGTGCTAGCTCCCAACGATAACCGGTCGCATTTAAGATCGATTCCGGAATACCTGCCACCCGCTGACCATGAATCAAATGACATGGCAAGTCCACATACAATCGAGCTCGCTCATCGCGAATCGGTCGCGGCTTCAAATCCAATTGACTCAAGAATTGCAATACGTCGATGACCGGCACACGCCCAGCTAACGTTTTGCTCAATGCCAATCCACAACCCGACGAACTCGATAACACCGCATCAAACTTCTCTGCACCAAACGCCGCTTGATTGCGACCCTGCAATGACTCCAAATTCGCTAAGCCAAGGTGCTCAGGAAAAGCCCCACAACAACCTTGTGATTCGGGAACCGTCACCTGCACATTATTCGCAATCAAAACCCTTACGGTAGCAAAGTTGAGCTCGCGAAACATTCCCTCCATGAGACAGCCCGTTAACAAAGCCACATGCGGACCCGTCGGTTGCCGCTCACGCATCAGTTGCCGAGCATAAGCGGAGGTGCTTTGCCAAGCGGCTGGTTGGCCAGGGAACATAAACGGATGTTTTAATAAACCAAGTCGTCGCAACATTCGTCCTGGCAGCGACAACCACTGAAACGCTTGTGGCGCATGAACCAAGCGAGCCGCGAGCTTCAGAAACCATTTCGGTCGAGCCCGCCCCGCCTGCATCTGTTCATGTCGAACCGTTTCCAAGATCGTGCCATAGGGGACGTTGGCGGGACATGCTGGCTCACACGCCAAGCAACTCACACATTCCGAAGTGTAATGCTCGACGAGGGGATCATTTTCCAATATGCCCTCTTCTTCTTTGCGCCATAATCGCAAACGACCACGTGGTGAATTATTCTCATCGCCCGTCAGCTTGTACGTTGGACACACATCCAAACACAATCCGCAATGCACACAATTGGTCAATAGTTCCGCCAGTGGTTTGTGAGCTGGCGAATCTTTGTCAGGTGATTCAGGAGTTGGCAAGTCAGGCATGGGCGTTGGCTCCTGAAAAATGAAACGCAGCCGACAACACCTCAAACCAATGGCGTTCTGATTCAATCACAGAAGGCAAGGACCAGTGCTGCGAATGCAACTCCCCTCCCCTTTCCAGAATCGATGCACGATATGAATCTGCTACACGGTTCAGAAGCTGTTGATCCACGCTGTAGAAATGAATGACTCCGGTGTGACAGGATGCGCTCAGCTTAATGGACGAGTCGCGAGCAACATCTTGTGCGATGTGCAGCGCATGGTCGCGCGTGGTCTTGAGGCACAAATCGGGAAGACCATCGCTGGGTAGTTGATAGACCATTCTTGAAGTGCTGCTCAATCCTAATCGCTGACAATATTCATCGATAAAACCTTCAGCCACTTTCCATTCGTCGGCAGGTGCATTCAGCAATAATCGCAAGCTCCAACTGCTGTCCGTTGGATTGTACAAAATGTCCACTGAATCGAACCAATGAATCCAACAGGAATGGCTCACCACATCACCAAGTCGACAGAGCGAAGTTGGCTCGCCGACAACATCGCATTGAAAGTTCTCACCATGTGCAGAACGATATCGAACCACGAATTGTTCTGGAGTGCCAAAATCTCCTCGCGATTGCAGCAAAAATCGCAGTAAATCATAACCTGTAGTCGTTTTCGCAACTCGCTCGCCAATGCGTACCATCTCGCCTGAAGGCAATCGCCAATTCATGCCGAGGATGTTGTCACAAAAAGGACCAAACCGCGATGAGGCGGGAGCATACCCGCTGCTGCGAAAATGTTCCAAGAGCGTAGCTTGTGAATCCAACAACAGAGGAAAACGAAGTCCTTGTGCACTGCCTGCATCTTGAATCTCTTGCCACGTTGCTGAAGCATCGCATAAGGCAATGCCATCGATCGCATCTAGGAACGGTTCAAAGAGTCGCTCACGCTCAATCGGTGATTCTGGATGGTAGAGCTCTGGTGAGTGAACGGTTGCGTGTGCAAACTCACGCTGGGCAAACATCTTCAGTGGATTGAGTTTGTGGGTTGGATCAAAGGCTGTCGCGGTTGCCATTTGCAAACGTGTCGCATTAGGACCAAATACCAACGGCATGTAAGCGGTCTTATCATTGCCGATACCATGTTCACCCGATAAGGTTCCACCCACTTCGATCACTTTGCGCATCAATCGTTTGGAGATCGATTCGACTTGATGCATTTGGGTCGCATTGCGCGAGTCGAACATAAAGTTAGGGTGCAGGTTGCCGTCACCGGCGTGGAAAACGTTGACGACCGGGATGGAGACGGCATCAGCTTCGCGATAAATCATCTCCAATACATCGGCCAAAGATCGTTTGGGAATCACTGCATCTTGCACTACCAGATCTGGGCTCAATTGGCCCATCAAGCCACCGGCCACTTTGCGAGCTTTCCACAGCTTTTGTCGACGTTGGGCGTCGTCGCTGTACATGATCCCTTCGGCACCGGCATCTGCGAGCAGTTGCTTCACTTGTGCGACGCGATGATCAACTAAGACGCGTGGACCATCGATTTCGGTGACCATCAAAAACTTGTCTTGCGGCAAGCCGGCGGCCATCGGGCTGTTTTCGACTAATTGAACAAATCGCGGGTCCATCAATTCGATCGCCACCGGATACGACGAATGTGCGACGAGTGCATGGATCGCTTTTTCAGCTGCAGCGAGTGTGGCGAAAGAAGCTTGAAACGTCCATTCTTTTTCAGGTCGAGGCAATAGTCGCAACCAAATGCGTGTGAAGGCGGCCAATGTCCCTTCAGATCCGATCATGAGCCGCTTCCAGTCCTCGTGATAGGGACCACGACCACCCGCCGGCCCACCAAAGCGATGCACGGATCCATCGAGCATCACTGCTTCCACGCCTAGAACATAGTTGCTGGTGACACCGAAGCGAAAGCAATGAGCACCGCCGGCATTCATGGCCACATTGCCACCGAGAGTGCATACTGGACCACTCGATGGATCGGGAGGATAAAACAGTTCATGCGGCAGTAATGCGGCATCAAGTTGTTTCAATGTGCAACTGCATTCCACTTCGCACCACATGCCGGCGACATCGATATGTCGAATTGTTCGCAAAGCGCTGGTGTGAACAACGATTCCTCCTTGAGCGGCAACAGGACCACCGGATAGAGAAGTGCCCGCCCCGCGCATGACGATCGGGACATCAAACTCTGCAGCGTGCTTGAGCAGATCAATCAACTCTTCACAGGACGCGGGAATCACAACCGCATCTGGCGGAAACGACTTATAACCGAGAGCATCGGCATCGTAGGCCAAGAGTTGGGCTCGCGCGGTCATTACCTTGCCGCGTTGAATGATGCGTCTCAGCTTCGTCTCGAGTGGGCTGGAACGCATGGTGGAAACTCCGTAACTCACATAGTTCGTTCGAGGAGACGATTAGGGCTGTTAGTACTTGGGCTTGGGAAGTGAGATGACTTGGGTATCGAGGAATTCGCGAATTCCTTCTTCGCCACCTTCCGCTCCAATGCCGCTTTGTTTGACACCACCGAAAGGGATTTCTGCTTTAAGTGGTCGCCACTCATTGACGCCCACAATGCCCACATCCAAGCCGCTGGCTATAGCGCGGCACCGCGAGATGTCGCCGCCAAAGACATAACCTGCGAGACCATATGGGGTGGCGTTAGCCCGCTGTACTACATCGCTGTAATCAATATATTGCAACACAGGAATGATGGGCCCAAAAATCTCCTGCTGAGCAATGGGCATATCGTCTTTGACATCTGTGAGCAATGTTGGTGGATAAAATGCACCGGCCGCATTGCCACGATCGGCTTCATAGCTGCGATTGCTCACCACGCAACGCGCTCCCGCTTGCAACGATTGTTCCACTAAAGTTCCAACTTCTGTGCAAGCGTGCTGGTGAATCAGCGGTCCTGAATCGACACCGTCGATGAGACCGTTACCCACATGGGCGGAGCTTAAACGCTGCGCTACTAAGTCGATAAATTTGGCTACCACATCGCTATGTACGAAGATACGATTGGCGGTGACGCAAACTTGTCCTGAAACAAACAGCTTTAAGCGACAAAGCTGTTCTGCTGCAAACGCGAGATCGGCATCGGGCAAGATGATAAACGGTGCGTTGCCACCCAGTTCCAATGAGACGCGTTTAATGCTGCGAGACGCTGCTGCCATCAGCGAGCTGCCGGTGGATGTTGAGCCGGTTAAGCTCAGCACGCGAACAGCGGGATGATCGGCGAACAGATTGCCGATAACGGAGCCACGTCCAGGCACAATTTGTATCGCACCATCGGGCACACCCGCTTCGCGAAACAATGGTGCGACTGCTAATGCGATAAGTGGTGTTGCCTCGGCTGGTTTCCAAACGGCTGTGCAACCAGCGGCCAGCGCAGCAGAAATTTTCTTGGCAGCTTGGGCCAAAGGAAAATTCCAAGGAGTAATTAAGCCGGCGACGCCAATCGGCTTGTGTTCGATGATGAATTCTCGATCCGCTTCAGGATGAGGCACAACTCGTCCATAAAGTCTTCGAGCTTCTTCACCAAACCATTGAAAGAAGCTGGCTGAGTATTCAATTTCAGCGACCGCTTGTGGATACGGTTTGCCTTGCTCTGCAGTGAGCAAACGAGCGAGCGGATCTTTGCGTTCTAATAAGAGAGTTGCGATTCTCTTGAGAATGTTGCCTCGTTCTACGGCGGAGCGTTGTCGCCACTCCGTAAAAACTTTCGCAGCGCCTTCGATGGCCAGATTCACTTGGGCTGCGGATGCTCGCGTTACCTGTGCAAGAGGTGAGCCGGTAGCGGGATTGGAGACGGTTACCGATTCGGAACCTGGCTGCCATGAACCATTGATCCATGGATGAGGTTCAAACCAGAAATCGGGAACCGTCTTCATTGTCGTTCTTTACCTCATCAAGGCTTAAGCCAAAATCGCATCGCAAATCGCTTGGCCCATCTCGCGTGTGCCGACAGGAGATTTGTTTTCAGGTGCACATACATCGCGAGTTTGTTTGCCACTAGCGATGACTTTGGCGATCGCGGCTTCTACTGCAGCCGCTTCACGATCGAGTCCCAAGCTGTAACGCAATAGCAACGTAGCAGAGAGAATCTGGGCCAGTGGATTGGCGATGCCTTTACCGGCGATGTCGGGTGCAGAGCCACCGGCGGGTTCATATAAACCAAAGGTTGTTTCTGCGCCGGTTGCAGCACCGAGGCTGGCGCTAGGCAGCATACCGAGCGAACCGGCGAGTGCGGCTGCCTCGTCGCTGAGCATATCGCCGAAGGTGTTTTCGCAAAGAAGCACATCGAAGCGACCTGGGTTGAGAATCAATTGCATCGCGGCATTGTCGGCGAGCATATGTTCCAACGTCACATCAGGATACTGTTTGGCAACTTCGGTAACGACGTCGCGCCACAAGATACCGGACTCAAGCACGTTGGCTTTGTCGGTGCTGGTGACGAGTTTGCGTCGAAGTCGGGCGGCGCGAAACGCCACATGGGCAATGCGTTCGACTTCATGAGTGGTGTAGACCATCGAGTCGACCGCTTTCTTTTGGCCGTCAGGTAACTCGGTGGTCACTTTGGGTTGACCGAAATATAAACCGCCGGTCAATTCGCGAACCACAAGCACATCGACGCCTTTGGAAATGCGTTCGGTGCGGAGCGGGCAAGCGTGTACAAGTTCAGGATACAAACGCACGGGACGCAAGTTAGCATAGAGCGAAAACTCTTTGCGCAATCGGAGCAACGCAGCGCGTTCTGGGCGTTGATCTTTAGGGACGGTGTTATCGCGATCAGGCAAACCAACTGACCCGAACAAGATCGCATGCGAGTCTTTGCAAAGTTGCAGTACATTGTCGGAGAGAGCGGTGCCATAAGCATCAATGCCAGCCCAGCCGACAGGAGCTTCGGTGATCTGTAACGAGAGCGAGAACTTCTTTTCCACGGCTCGCAAAACGGCGATGGCCTCTTTCATCACTTCAGGCCCGATACCATCACCTGCCAGGGCTGCGATACGAAACGTGGTGCTCACTCGAACTCTCCAAAACCATTCACAAAAGGGACAAAGACGGGATAGCGAAAGTTTGAACGGCGAAGGGCTTTTTGGGAAGGTGGGAAGAGCGAATTGTGCCAAAATGAGGGGGTGTAACGCGGCCATTAAGACTAGGCAGGGCGTTTTAATATCTCATTTACGATTCGGCCTGGTTGTCCATCCAATAAAGTGCCGCTGCCGCCGGGGCGAATAAAGGACAATTTCTGTGGATCTAAACCGAAAAGATGTAGCAGTGTCGCGTGATAGTCGTAATGGTTCACAATGTCCTTTACCGCTTGGTATCCGAAGTCATCGGTTTCGCCAAACACTACACCCTCGCGAACACCACCGCCGGCCAACCAAGTGCTGAAACCATACGTGTTATGATCGCGACCGACATTCTTCTCGTTTTGAATCACGGGCAAACGCCCCATCTCGCCACCCCAATGAACGAGCGTTGAGTCGAGGAGTCCACGTTGCTTTAAGTCCTTCACTAACGCAGCAGCCGGTTGATCGATTTTTTTGCAAGTCGAAGGTAACGCAGCCATGATATTGCCATGGTGGTCCCATTGTTGTGTGGATGTGTAGATTTGCACAAAGCGAACGCCTCGTTCGACGAGACGCCGCGCGATTAAACAGCGAGTACCGTATTCACGTGTTGCATCTTGATCGAGCCCATACATGCGATGGGTGGCTGCCGTCTCGCGGTTGATATCGAGCGCTTCTTTGGCGGCCGTTTGCATTGCTTCGGCTAATTCGAACGTTCGCATGCGAGCAGAGAGCTCCGATTCGAACGGACGAGCGGCCAAATGTTCGGCATTGAGTTTTTGCAGGTAATCGAGGTAAGCTCGTTGTGGTGGGCCGGCTAACTTGGGAGGTGGATCGAGATTGAGTATGCGTGGTTCTTGCGGACGAATCACTGTTCCTTGATAGAGTGACGGAAGCCAACCATTGGACCAGCAGTCTGTGCCTAGCACGGGCAATCCGCCGGGGTCTGTTAATACGACAAATGCTGGAAGTTGTTGGCTTTCGCTTCCAAGACCATAAGTAAGCCATGAACCGAGTACGGGACGACCTGCCGTGATGCGACCATGATGCATCGCATAGATGGATTGTCCATGGTTGTTGACGCCCGTGTGCATCGAGCGAATCAGGGTAATATCATCGGCTATTGAACCGAGATGTGGAACGAGTTCGCTGAGTTCCATGCCGCATTGGCCATAACATTGCCACTTCCACGGTCCGGCCCAGAGTTTGGCGGACGATTCAGCAGCATTGTCATATTTCAAATCGCCGGGATAGTTTTGGCCATGACGTTTTTCTAATTCATGTTTGCGATCGGTTAAATCTAAATGCGACGGTCCCCCTTGCATGAACATAGAGATCATCGCAGATGCTTGGGGCGCGAAGTGAGGTGATTTCGGTTTGAGATCGAACTCAGTCGGTGTTGTGATGGGCTTGGGTGGTACGGCTTCGGCAACTTGTTGGCACATGGCCGCAATGGCTAACGTAGCACCTGCGATGCCTTGTTGGGCGAGGAAATGTCGACGCGAATAACAGGGTGAAAAATTCATGCTGTTGGCTCCTTAGTCGACATATAGAAAAGGATTCGAGGAAAACAAAGCTTGGCAATATAAGGCAAGTGCTTGTTCGGAAGCTTGCGGAGGATCAAGAGTACCAGTTGAAGATGCTGAAGTACCTTCGGCGGGTTTCGTCAGGGATTGCCGAAGTTCAATGAGCCAAGTTGCAGTAGATTCAATTTGCTCTGACGGAGGTGCAACACCAAACGAGAGTTTCCATGCATGTTCGACTTGGCGTGCTGGATCATCGCCAACTTCACGCTGGATTCGCTTCGCAAAATGTTCGGCTAATCGAATTACGTTGCTGTTGTTCATCAGCAACAAGGATTGTGTCGCTACTGTGGAGTTGCTGCGTCGGTCACAATTAGGAGCCAAGTTCGCTGGATCAAAAGGTTCAAGCATACCTAAAGGCATCGAACGTCGAACTTGTGCGTAAAGCGTGCGTCGATAAACATCCGCAGCATCTTCATGTTTGGCGACCAAGATACCGTTACCATCGCGAGTCGCTTTGCCAATGATGAATTGGCCCACGTCGTCAGGATTGACCGCAGCGGGACTGCCGTACATGGTGCGAACCAGCATGCCGCTGGCTTGTAACATGGCATCGCGAATGGTCTCCGCTTCTAAGCGTCGAATAGGCATACGTGCCAATAAGCGATTTTCAGGATCGAGTTGTTGGTGGATTTCGGTCTTCAGTGATGATTGACGATAAGCTCGCGATGTAACAATCAATCGCTGCAAATGTTTGCGACTCCAGCCTGAGAAGGCGAGTTCGGATGCGAGCCAGTCGAGCAATTGTGGATGACTGGGCTTCTCACCCAACAAACCGAAATCGCCGGGCGAAGCGACGAGGCCTTTACCGAAATGATGCATCCAAATTCGATTGACGATCGCGCGAGTCACCAGGGGATGAGTTTTGCTGGTCAAATAACGGGCCAGCGCTAAGCGACGTCCGGTCGTTGGCAGATTCGGATCGTCGGCAGGGATGAGGCTATGTTCATTGAGGATGCTGAGTCCGCCAGGTGCAACTGGTTCTTTAGGCGAGTTGAAGTCGCCTCGGAAAAACAAGTGTGTGACCGGAATCTGGTTGGGGACTTCGGAGAATGCGGCCAGGAAATTATCGGCAGGACGTTTGGCTAAAATGGTGGTCTTTTGGTCTTCGTATTTCTTGTTGAATTCATTGATGCGTTGGCCCTCGTAAAGATAGGCCGAGCCTCGGTCGACGTTGAGGCTGGGATAATCTTTGAAGAGTTGTATCTGTTCGGGCGTGCGTTTGTCGGCAGCTGTGTCGCGGGTGACTTTGGCCATCTCGCGTTTTTCTTCGGGGAGTTTTCCTACTTCTTTATTGAAGATGTCCAATACAATCGTGTCGAGTTCCGCAACACGCCTCCCTTCAAGTTCAGCGAGTTCCTTTTCGACGGCTGCGGCAATTTGTTTCTGCTCCGCGTTCCAAAGATTTACTAAACGCGAATTGCGATCTCGCCATTGTTTCCAATCGAGTCCCGGTTCGAAGATCGCTCGAATGCGATAGTAGTCCGTTTGTGAGATCGGATCGTAACGATGGTCATGGCACTGAGCGCAGCCGACTGTCATGCCAAGCATTGAGCTGGAAAAGATCTTGATCGTTTCCGCGACTACATCATTGCGAGCTACATTGTTGTCGACCCCTTCTTGCCCGGTGCCGTCAGGTGCTGTGCGCAAAAAGCCTGTGGCGGCGAGCAGTTCGATTTGCTCAGGTGCGAGGTTATCCCAGGGTTGTGGTACGAGTTCGTCGCCTGCGAGTTGTTCGGTGATGAATTGATCGATAGGTCGATCTGAATTGTGGGCTCGAACGACATAATCGCGATAATGGTACGCCCAGGGGCGTTCCGCATCAGCTTCCGTATAGCCATCGCTGTCGGCATAGCCAGCAACGTCAAGCCAGTGCCTGCCCCAACGTTCGCCGTATCGCGGATCGGCGAGCAGGCGATCGACAAGGCGTTCATAAGCGTCAGGCGAATTGTCTTGTGTAAAACTGGAAACTTCTTCGGGAGTAGGTGGCAATCCCAATAAATCGAAAGTGAGGCGGCGAATGAGCACTTCGCGTTGAGCGATGGGATTGAAGTTGAGTCCATTCGCGTTCATTGTGTCGAGCAAGAAGGCGTCGATGGGATTGAGCGATTCTGTGTCATCAGCGTGCGCGGGAGGTGCAATGCGCGTGACCGGTTGAAAGGCCCAGTAGTTTCGTTCTTCTTCTGTCCATTGATCGTCGGTAGGTTGATCTGGTTCAGCGCGTTTCGTACTGGCTCCACTTTCGATCCAGCGTCGCAGGACTTCCTTCTCAGAATCTTTAAGGGACTTTCCTCCAGGGGGCATTTCATTGGCGGCTACGCGTTGCCACAAGAGACTATTGTCGGGATGGTTCAATTCAAGTGCGGCACCGCTATCGCCACCTTGTTGCATGAGGCGAACCAAGCGGAGATCTAAATTGCCCTCTTTGTGCCCTGCCTCACCATGGCAATGAAAGCAATGCGCTTTCAAGATCGGACGCACGTCGGTTTCAAAGTACAACGGCTTTGTAGCCTCGGACGCTGTATCTTCCGCAAAGGCCGCCGTTGCTGTGGCAATGCTAATGTATGTCACAATGGCAATGAACCGTTGCCAAACGACATGAAGTATTGAGGCATGGTGCCGCATATCCGGTACCTAACAAGGGAACGAGAGTCGTATGAGGTGGGAAGCAAACGGTGGGAGTGAAGCATGAAGTAGGATTTCATTATAGCCCATACGAGACTCGATTGGTAGCTTGTTAATCACCAGGAGAATTGTCGTTTTTCTTCAGGAATTAGGTCCTTTTTAGCAATTCGATTTCGATCTGAGGGCCTTGAGTCAATTCGACTTTACACCCAGGTGGGAGTGTGCCCGCACCGTAGATTTCACCATCAAGATGGAGGTGAAGAGGTGTTAGGGAGCGTAGGTTTAATTCGCGAGCGACTAAATATTGAACGCGTTGATCATGTTGTGGTAGTTTCCCTAACATCAGTCCAGGAAGGTAACGCAATACATCGCGTCGTCGCAATTCCGTTGCCAGTAGAATGTTGAATTTACCATCGTCAAGTTGTGCATGAGGCGCTAACGGAAAGCTCCCCTCGCGCGAGCCGATTGCGACGGATAACGTAAGCAGTTTCTCGGCGTCGATGATTTGACTGGGAATCTCAAGCGTTGTGTTGGTGTGCCGCCAACCATAAGTAAGTGTTCTCATTAAGCCCAGAGTGTAACGTAAACGAGCCGGAAGCCACGGAGACGGACGGGAGCTTAAGGCCGCATGGGCTGTGAGGCCTATGCCAGCGACGTTCAAAAAGTAGCGTTGGAAGTTGGTGTGTCGGATCATTCCAACATCGACCTTAAAAGTGGTTGATGAATTGGTGCTCGCGTGTTGATACAAACTTGCCGCATAGTCGTTTGCTGTACCGCTCGGTATGATGGCGAGCTTGGTGGTTGTGTTGGGCATCGACAGATAGCCGTTGATGGCGTGATGCAAAGTGCCGTCGCCACCCACAACGACAAGTCGGGGGACTTTTTGCTGGGCCGCATTTGCAGCCAAGCTCTCTGTTTCTTCGGGACTGGTGCCGGAAACGACTTGGTGGTTTGGCGAAAGAAGTTGTTTCCAGCGAGGCGCGTTGCGCGTGGCAGCTCCCGATCCCGCTTTAGGGTTCACCAAAACGATTTCGGGCGAATTTTTTTCGAATTCGCGTGAAGTTGATGCGCCGATGGGCTCCATAGGGCCAAACTACCTTGATGGGGGAGATAATACATGGAACGCCGAATTCCGATGTCGCAGCGACCGATATCGCAGCAGCTGGGTGCGTCTCAATCAACGGAACGAAAGCATGACGGTAGCGGGCTATGGACCTTTTGGTTTGAGATCCTATGTGTGTTGTCGGCCATTGGATTGATTATCGCACATTTTGTAACGTTGTGGGAGCATCGTTCGCATTGGACGGTATGGCAGCTGTTGGCGATCGCTTTGGCTTGGGTTGCGGCTGATTTTGTATCGGGTATCGTGCACTGGTTGGCGGATACTTGGGGGAGCGAAAAGTTCCCGATCTTGGGGCCGAGGTTCATTCGCCCTTTTCGTGTGCATCATGATACGCCGACTTCTTTTCTGGAGTGCAACTTTTTTGACACGAATGGTGACACCTGTTTGATTGCCGTTCCCATATTAATCAGTTTGTTTTGGCTCCCTTTAAATACCCATTGGGGTATGTCGGTGCTGACCTTCGGTGTTTGTTTTTGTGCCTTCGCTGTCCCCACGAATCAGATCCATCAATGGGCCCATATGCCGCATTCGCCTCGATGGGTTCGATTCTTGCAGCGCTGTGGAATCGTGTTGTCGAACGAAGAGCATGCACGGCATCATACGCTCCCCTACGAAGGTCATTACTGCATCACGACGGGGTTTTGTAATCGTTGGCTGGAACGCGTTCGTTTTTTTCGTGGGCTCGAGTGGTTGATTACAGCGGTGACTGGAGTTCCGGCGCGATCTGAAGAGCAGAGGCAATTGAATGAACGACAAAAGCAAGGAACGAATTCCCAGTTCTGACGAAGTGCGGGATGTAAGTCAGATCGATGGTGAATCCGTACGATTTGGTACTGGTTGGATAAGTGGCGTCATTGGGATTGCGCTGAGTGGTGCGGGACTTTTCACTGTGCTCTGTATTCAATTCCCCACAATCCTCACCATGCCGATGCTACGTGATTACTATCCTCTCCCTATTATTCGCGCTTTGCTACATGTTGTGCTAGTCAGCGGATTTTTGTTTGGAGTGCTGAGTCTATCGTTGAGGAGACGAAAGATCTTTGGGGGTGTAGCGATCTTGTTTGCGTTGATCGCAGGTTTGCTGGGCGGGGCGCAAATCCAGATGGAAGGTGTGGTGAATGGGGCTGAGAATCAAGCTTTGCCTTCGCTTAGTTTAGATTGGTTCTTGTTGAATTTGATGTTCTGGTGTGCGGTCTTCATTCCTTTAGAGCGTTGGTTTGCCTTGCGGCGGGATCAACCCATTTTTCGCCATGGTTGGCGAACGGATCTGGCTTACTTTTTTGTGAGCGCGTTGGCGGTGCAATGGGTCACGATCATCACGATGAAGCCAGCCCAGGTTTTGTTCGCCTGGGTGTTGGATGAGCAGTGGCGAACGAGTATTGGTAAGCAACCGTTGTGGTTGCAGATCATTGAAATTCTGTTGATAACTGACTTTGTTCAGTATTGGGCTCATCGGGCCTTTCATCGCATTCCCTTCTTGTGGAAGTTCCATGCGATTCATCATTCGGCGGAACGGATGGATTGGCTAGCGGGGTCGCGATTGCACATCATCGATATTGTGGTGACGCGCGGCTTGAGTTACATGCCGTTGTTTGCGTTGGGATTTGCGGACGCGGCTCTGCTTGGTTATGGGGTGATTGTGACGTTGCAGGCGACATTGATCCACGCAAATGTGCGATTCAAGTTTGGACCGTTACGTTATTGGCTGGTGACACCGCAATTTCATCATTGGCATCACAGCGACGAGGATGCCGCGATCGACAAAAACTTTGCAGTGCATTTACCGATTTGGGATTGGTTGTTTGGGAGTTATTATTTGCCGGGCGATCAATGGCCAGCGAGCTATGGAGTTAAGGGAGATAAGCCTCCAGAGGGATTTTTTCGGCAACTGTTTTGGCCATTTAAGCGAGGTGGTGCCTAATGCAAGCAACCGCCTGCGATAGCTAGCAATCATCCAACCGAGCCGCTCCACTCCATCATCCAGTCCCTTTGTCATAATGAAAATTAATGACAGCATTGGCCCCCTTGCGTCCCAATTGGGTGCCAGGCACCCGGTTGGCGGCCCAAAACGCGCTGAAATCGGCCAAAATTGAGTGCCAGGCACCCAAATCCGTGTGCCTGGCACCATATTTGGCACCGAAATTTGCTAGCAATTTCAAATTGGGGGATTTGCTGTATTTGTAAAAATAATGGAGGCGATTTGCCTGCAAATAGTGGTAGAACCGAGTCTTGCACCACAATTGGTTGGCGAGCACGAAGTTTTTGTTTGGCGGGCACAATGGCTAGTGAGCTATGGCGTTAAGCCTCCAGAGGGTTTTTTTCGGCTATTGTTTTGGCCATTTAAACGATATGAAGCCTAATGCAAGCAACCGCGTGCGATAGCTAGCAATCATCCAACCGAGCCGCTCCACTCCATCATCCAGTCCCTTTGTCATAATGAAAATTAATGACAGCATTGGCCCCCTTGCGGCCCAATTGGGTGCCAGGCACCCGGTTGGCGGTCCAAAACGCGCTGAAATCGGCCAAAATTGGGTGCCAGGCACCCAAATCTGTGTGCCTGGCACCATATTTGGCACCGAAATTTGCTAGCAATTTCAAATTGGGGGATTTGCTGTATTTGTAAAATTAATGGAGACGAATTGACTGCAAATTGTCCTGGAACCGCCGACTAGGTGTGATAAAGCGGTAAGTCACACCTATCTGATGGGGGGCTGCGGAAATGGATGTTGTCGCTTGCTCTACTTCGGACTCACTTGGATGTATCTGCGCCTCGATCCATTGAACTACTTGAGAATCGGTAACGGAGGACGAACCTGGCTGTTGTGTTGGCTAAAGTCGAGGCCAAGATATTTGGCGACGGTCGCTGCCACTTGAGCTTGTTCAAACTTGCCACCTTCATCGACGCCTGAAACCGATAAACCTGGTCCAAACGCAGCAATCCAGATGCGTTCCGATCCAGGCAACAACACGCTGTGATTTTTCCAGCCTTCGCGGCCATCTCCTCGGCCATGATCCGAGGTAACAATAAAAAGGGTGTTGTCTTTATACTCTGGGATCGATTGAGCCATTTCGTACAAATCGCGGATGAAGCCATCGTTCTGATTTGCGGCTAACAAATAGCGATCATATCGTCCTTTGTGCGCCCAATCGTCAGTCTCACCTAACGCGACAAATAGAACACGCGGCTTGTTGGTTTTCATCTCCTCAAGAGCACCACTAGTAGTGATCGAGTCATAGCGAACACCATCCCATTCATGGAAAATGTTCTTGGCGATGTAGTTGAGGGCTTCGATCCGTTCGGGGTTGCCAACCTTTAATGGCATCCAACCCGCGTTGACTTCGATGCCACTTCGCTTATGGTTGATGATGTAGGGAAAGACGTCCCATGATCCATAAGCGGCAACCGAATTCTTGAATTCGGGGTGCTTATTCAGCCACTCGAGCACGGTAACGTTTTCGTTCAATTTCTTAGCATTGCTGTTAACCGCTGGATCTGGGAATCCAGAGAGAATTTCGTTGTATCCTGGATAGGAAAAATAAAGGCCATTAGTAACTGCGACAACGCTCTCTTTTTCAATATCGCCCGCAATCCAACCATTTTCACTCGTGCAGATCTGCCATAGGAAGGGCATGAGTGTTTGACGTTTGTCTGTCGTGTCGATACGACAATAGCGAGACATAGTTCCAGACACATCTTCAACGCCGTTATCTCTTGAAATGAGACGTTCGTCCGCACCCCCAAAAACTTCTTCACCTCGCAATCCATCCAGGGTGATTAAGACGACGCGTCGGTTCGCCAAGGGTTCGTCCGTGAAGGCCGTTGTAGCGAACAAGAAGATGAGGAGAGTCGGAAGCGATTTCAAGAACTGCATGGTCAATGTGTCGCGACTAGTGATAAAAGGGTGGGAGAATTCTCCATAGTTTAGCGAAAATGAGGAACGGAATCGAAAGCGCGAGTTAAGTTCTGAAAAAGAATCTGCCCAGAAAGTAGCTATTGCTTTCGTAAACCGGCAGGAACAAAGAAGACTTCTAACCATCCGAACAGGGTTTGGACCAAAAGCGCCATCACAGCAGCGGGAATAGCTCCTTGCAAAATCAGAGCTACGTCGGCGAGTCGAATCCCGGTAAGAATCGGTTGCCCATAGCCCCCTGCTCCGATCAAAGCGCCGATCGTTGCTGTACCGATATTGATTACAGCAGCCGTCTTGATGCCGGACATAATCGATGGAGAGGCTAAAGGAAGTTCAATTTGCAGCAGGCGTCGTTTGGGTGTTAGGCCGAGCACTTCGGCAGATTCTCGCAATGGTTCTGGAATCTGCTTTAGGCCGGAGTAAGTGCCGCGAACGATCGGCAGCAGACTGTAAAGAAACAACGCAACAATCGCCGGTAAGATGCCAAGCCCTAACAGCGGAATCATAAAGACAAGCAGCGCCATCGATGGCAATGTCTGAATGATGCCGATGATTCCGAGGATTGAGTTCTCAGCTTTGGGAACTTTGTAGGCGATGATCCCAAGTGGTACGGACACCACAATGGCAGCGATTAAGGAAATGACAACAAGGGTGAGATGTTGCAACGTCGTTAGAGTGAGTCGCGAGAGTAGCCGCCGCCACCACGATGAAGCATCAGTGCGGTCCCATTCCACTTTGATGCCAAGCTGTTTATTGACAAAGTCGCCAGCTGCATCGAGTTCGCTTTCTTTGTTGACTCGTACCGCCGCATTGAGCAACTTCATTTGTTCATTCGAAATGCGATTGTCAAGTTTCGTCAGCGATTCGACGAGTTGTGGATAATCTTTAGCAAGGTCGGCACGATACAAGACGACAGCGTAGTATTTTGGAAAGAAGCCGAGATCATCTTCGAGAATGGCCAGATCATAAAATTCGATTTCAGCATCCGTCGAGTAGATATCGGTGACATCGAGCGATCCGGAATTGAGACCGCGACAGGCCATTACATGGTCGAGCCCGCGGACATCTTTGTGAGGAAGTTGGTACGCAGCTTGTAGGCCGGGCCAACCATCGGTGCGGTCGAGAAACTCATCACTAAATCCGATGCGAAGATCGGGCTGAGTCTGTAGATCGCTAATCTTTTTGATGTTCTTGGTGGTAGCAAGTTTCGAAGGGAGTGCGATGGCGTAAGTGTTGTTAAAGCCAAGATGAGGAGTAATGCCCACATCCAACGCAGCGAGTTTTTGGCGAACTTCATCATCGCTTGCGTTGGCGGGCAAGTCGAGAATTTCCTTGCGCAACGTGCCAGTGTATTCAACGTACATATCGATTTCGCCAGCTAGCAGCGCTTTCCACAAAACTTGCGTTCCACCGAGTTCAGCTCTATGTTCCGCGGTCAGTGAATGGGAACGCGATACGTGACATAAAAGCTCGCCGAGGATCACCGATTCGGTGAACGACTTCGAGCCAACTTGGATTTGAGGATCTTCCGCGCGAGCTTCCCCACTCTTGGCTAAGGAAACCAAGAACAGTGCGATCAGCATGATGGTTGTGCGATTGCAAAGGAGTGGTTTCATAAAGTCGCCTCGAAACGGGGAATACGTTGAGCTTTAAGGAAGGAAGTTACATAGGGACTAGCAGGTGAGGTGGCCATGTCTTGCAGGGTTCCTTTTTGTAGGATCTTGCCCCCATACAACAAGCAGATGGTGTCGCCGAAAAACTCTGCTTCACCGAGATCATGTGTGACCATGACAACCGTTTTATTGAGCGTACGAAAGATTTGTCTGAGGTCTTCTTGAAGTTCAAAACGAACCATCGGGTCAAGGGCACCCATCGGTTCGTCCAAGAGAATTGCGTCAGGCTCCAATATCAACGCTCGCATGATTCCCACTCGTTGGCGTTGGCCTCCTGATATCTGTTGAGGAAACCGATGGCGAGTTTCTTTCGGTAGCCGAGTTAAATCCATCAATTCATCAATGCGCTGATCGATGCGAGTTTGATTCCATTCCAGTTGCTTGGGCATCAAACTGAGATTTTGAGCTACGGTGAGATGAGGAAATAGACCACCATCCTGAATCACGTAGCCCATACGTAAACGTTGGCTGGGTAGAGTTTGTGGAGTGAGAAATTCGTTTGCGAAGCGGATGGTTCCACCATCGGGTTTGAGGAGCCCGACTAACATCCTCAGTAGCGTGCTTTTGCCGCAACCGCTTGGGCCGATGAGGACGGTTGATGCCCCCTGCTCCATTCTAAGCGTTGTCGGCTGTAACACGCAAAGTTCGCCGAAGGACTTGGTGACATCAGTGAGTTCGAACATGAATCACGATCCGTTAATGGATTAGGTGTTTAGGGTTGACTGGGCAAGCCGATTTAAGATCTCTTGGACTTGTTGTTGCCACTTTGAAGATAAGTCGGCTGGACTCGGTGAATTAGCTTTGTCGCTCGGTACTAAATTCGGTGGTCCAAATTCGACGATCACTTTTCGTGGAGCTCGCACGGTTGGATAAGTGACTTTCAGTAGGTCTTCTTCAAGTTTATCGACTGTTTCCGCGATACGTTCAGGAGTTGGGTCTGCGACGAGGTAATCACCGCGATAGCTGTAGAGTTGCGTTGCCAGGAACATGTCATCCATATCTCGTTGAGCACGCAATTGGTCGTTGAATGAAAGCGGTCCATTCTTTTGCATCCCAATGATACGGCGTCTTATTTCCGCGATGCGATCTGAAGGTAAACGGCCTGGATTCTTGATTTCATATTTCTTTTCATGTCGCATTAACACTTCTTCAAGGAGCGAGTGGATGCGTTGCGGCAGATTACCGGATTGCACTGAGCCAAGAACCTCACATTCCTTTAACGCTAATGCGGCTGAGGCAATACGCAGAATACGTTCAACCGTTGGAAGGTCTGGGTTGGGTGTCCAAAGCAAACGACGTTCGAGTGCATCGAGAGTTTTTAGGACACTGGGGATTGGATCGTCGAGATATTTGGCTCGCAGGGCGACAGGGATAGCGGAGACGGGCCGCTGTGCTTTGCGGGCGGCGGCCATGGCAATTGCTGCTGCCCCTTCACGGAAAGGAGTGACATGATCGTTGGTGTGATAAATATCGCCTTCGGGAAAGATCACCAAAGGATGGGGCCGGTTCTGAAGAATGTCGACGGCTGTCTTGAACGATTCGGTATCCACTCCTTCGCGATTAACGCTGAAGCAACCGTTCTTTTGCATGACCCATTGTTGCCAAGGCGTCGAGATACCGAATACCTGCCAGGCGGTCATTATGTAGAAGGGTGTGGTGAGCTGATCGGACGCTCGCAGAAGACAATAAGAATCAAAGTGAAACGAGTGATTAGGAGTGATGAGAACGCCGTGACTGTTGTCGATTGCGCGGGCTAAGTGGTCGACGTTTCGCAGTTCGACTTCGACAATCTGATTGCGGCTGAGGTCGCGGTCGCGCATGTGCCGAAAGCAGCGGCAGAACCAGGGTGTGAGCTTTGGGGCCCAAAACCGAGGTGGCGTTTGATACGGTTGGGAGTTCATGGCCGTTGATTAGCGAAGGCAGGGAAGCAGGGAATGCGGATAAAGATACCGCAGGTGGCCCTGCTTGACGCATAACGAACCGAATTTAGGCCAAAAAGTCTTTTTTGGTCTGCTCAGCCCCGTTTGGTATTGCGAGAAGCGGTGGACTTTTTCAGTTTGGAGGTATTTTGCGCGATATGTCGGTCCATGGCTTGCAATGTTTCTGGGCTGCAGTGGTGCTCGATTCCTTCAGCATCGATTTGAGCGGTTTCAGCGGAAACGCCCAAGGAAAGAAGGAAGTTAAGCACGGTCTCGTGGCGTAAGCGGCAGCGTTCAGCCAATTGTTTCCCGGCATCAGTAAGCAAAACTGGGCCGTAGGGCTCTACATCAACCCAACCATCCCGCTTGAGTCGAGCAATGGTTCGGTTCACCGTAACGCTGCTTACCGCAAACGTTCTGGCCAAATCGATGACGCGGCAATGCCCGCTCTGGGAGGCGATTTGGGCTACTGCCTCGACATAGTCTTCGGCGGTTTCCGATGAGTGGTCCCGTCGCGCAGCGGCAAACGGATTGTCCTTATTCCCGGGCCGACTTTTGGTAGTGCCGGCAGGTTGGTCGTTGGAAATTGGAGAGTTTCGTTTGGTTTTGTGGGGGAGAGATTTCTTCATGTAGTTCATTATATCACTTGACACAGTTTTAGCCTAAGCTAAAAATGGAAGTGAAAATGTTAGCCTTGGCTAAAACCTGCCCGGTTAGCTGGCTTCGAGCCTAACGAGAAATTTGTTATTCGCCATTACTATAGTGTGGGGCGAACGCTGACGATCCTTGAGTGTTGGCGGTCGTTTGGGTTCTGCGATCAATGGAAATTTATGGTGATATGGTAGGTAGAGCGAAATATGCACATTAGGCAAGTCACGTCCTCTCGAAATCCACTCACGTCCACGCGGGTAATGGGGCGGTTACCAGGCTTTACGTTAGTTGAGCTATTGGTCGTGATCGCCATTATCGGCATATTGGTTGGTTTGTTATTACCTGCAGTGCAGTCGGCTCGTGAAGCCGCTCGACGGGCACAATGCGTGAACAATTTGAAGCAGATAGGATTAGCGTTTCATAATTACGAAGGAACGCACAAGAGGCTTCCAGCGGGTTATGTCTCCTATCGCACGAACAATGGATCTGGGCCTGGTTGGGCGCGGATCGATGCGACTACTTGGGATGCTGCTCCAGGTTGGGGATGGGGGATGTTGCTGCTGCCTTACTTGGAGCAGACTGGTCTAGCGAATCAATTGCAGCCGACACGGCCAATTTGGGACCCAGCGTATCAACAATTGATTCAAACCCAAATTCCTGCTTTTTTGTGCCCATCTGTATCGGGAAGTCGAGATCCATTTGTTGTGCGTGACCAAGCCGGCGCGCCTCTAACAATTTATGGATCGGCAATTACTTTGGGACGCTCCAACTATGTGGCCAATCATGGTCAAGAATCTTGTTGGGGTGATTGCAGTTCTTCGACCATGTTCACAGTCTTTAGCGACATTCGGACGGGGGCGACACGTCAGGTCTCGGTTTTAGGTGATACGGGACGTGTGGCGGACGGCCCGTTCTTTCGAAACTCGGGAACGAAATTCGCTTCAGTCGTAGATGGACTATCCAGCACCATTTTTGTGGGCGAGCACTCCTCGAAATTGAGCGATAAAACTTGGGTAGGCGTCGTGCCAGGTGCATATGTGCAGCCCCGTTTGATTACCCCGGAAAACGTTACCGAAACCGCAGCAACTCTTGTGTTTTGCCACTCAGGGCCCGCGGGTGGAGAGCTTGATATCACGGGCTATCCGATTTTTCATCCAGTGAATTTTCCGGCGCTACATGTTTGCCAAATGTTTTCCGAGCATCCTGGTGGGGGAAATATTCTGTTTGGTGATGGCTCTGTTCGGTTCATCAATTCGACCATCGACATTTATGTCTTCGCATTTCTATCCAGTATGAATGAAGGTGAATCAGTCGAGGTTCAGGAATAGATTGATGACCAAGACAAAGTCAGCCGATGCGTCGACGAGAAACTGGTGGATTGCAATCGCGTTTTGCCTTGCTTCTGTGTTCGTTTTGGTGATCTATCTCACCAGCGGTTATGGGGAAATTTCAACGCAAGCCTATCAGTACGCTCGTTCGCTCTACACCGTGTTTAATCAGAAAGATAACGCGCGGCTTGAAAAAGTCGTACAAATGATCGAAGCCGATCATAAATCGCAAAAGCTCAGCGATCGAGATCATAACTATCTCATGGGCTTAGTTCAGATGGCCAAGAACGGAAAGTGGAACGATGCACAAGAACGGATAAGAAGTTTGCTAGAGGCACAAGTTAAGACCGAATGAAACTTGGCGTTGAATTCTCGCCGAGGGGCATGTAGTCAATAGGTTTCTCCATTGCTTAGCTAGTAAACAGTTTGGCTAGTAAGCAGTTTGGCCAACAAGCAGATTAGCCTGCAAGCGATTACGGCGATTCGAGCTGTAAGGATGTGATACCTAATTCGAATGTCGTAGTTTCCAAACAAGCTTATGTAGTTCCATCATTGGGATGATAAAAAATGCCACTCCGATAGCGACCATCCAACTGGTGAGAGAGATGGGTTCTGTTCCAAGAATGTTCTGAAGAAAAGGGACGTACATCGCTAGTAAATGAATGGAAAAAGCGGCAATTGTGCCATAAAACAACAGCGGACTTCTTAGCGGCGAAAGCGCGAAAGCCGATTTGGTTTCGGATCTGCAATTGCCCACGTGGAGATTTTCAAAAAGCACCATTACGAGCAAGAGCAAATTTCTGGCTTGCTCAACGCTCCAGCCATTGTTGAGTGCAAAGCTAAAGAGTGTAAAGCCACCTATGCCGACGGTGAGCACCGAGAGAACCATACGTTCGAGCATCAGCCGATTAAAGATCGGTTCACTCGGCGGTCGAGGTGGATGTTTAAGGCTATCGCCTTCACCAGGCTCAAATGCCAAGGCCACACTTTGAATTCCATCCGTGACCAGATTGAGCCAGAGCAATTGGACTGGCAGCAGCGGTATTGGGTGTCCTGTGACAACAGCCAATAGGACCATCAAAAGTTCGGCCGCTCCGAGCGAGACGAGCAGAAAGGTCACTTTGCGAATGTTGTCATAGGCAATTCGCCCTTCTTCGATACCAGCAACAATGGAGCGGAAATTGTCGTCGCTGATAACAAGTTCGGCAGCTTCACGCGCGACGTCCGTCCCCGACTTCCCCATGGCAACACCGATATTCGCCACCTGAAGTGCCGGCGCATCGTTTGCACCGTCACCGGTGACAGCCACAAAGTGTCCTGCTTCTCTAGCTGCGTTTACGATGTTCAGCTTTTGACGTGGAGATACTCGCGCGAAGACTCGTACTCGTTGAACAATCTCCTTGAGTTCGGCGGGCGTTTTTCCTTCAAGTTCATTAGCCGTGATGAC
>JAFLCP010000030.1:0-50228 GCA_017303505.1 Planctomycetota bacterium
CGTGTAAATCATCCATTTGTACAGAAAACCATTGTCAAACTGGCTGAAGCAGGGGCAATCCAACAAGCGTAACGGGAACACCTACCCATGAGAGTTCAAACATCCCGAAGCCCGTATCGCCGCGCCGCAACAGTTCTGAATTCACTGTAAGGTTGGTGCTTGTGCCAATCAGAGTGCAAGTCCCACCAAGGATACTTGCATAGGAGAGAGGAATGAGTAGTTGAGACGGGGACACCTTGATCTTCTTGGCGGTGTTAACAAAGATCGGCAAGAAGAACGCCACTAAAGGGGTGTTGTTCATGAAACCTGATAACGCAGCGACCGGTGCGATCAAACGGAAAATGGGGGTACCCACTTTCGGACGCCCAAGCAATAACGAATTGAGCGTTTCGATTGCCCCCGTCGTTTGTAGTCCGGCTGCGACCACAAACAGAGCCCCCAAAGTGATGATGGTTTCATTCGCGAACCCTTCCATCGCTTTCTTAACCGGCACGACGCCCGCAAAGACAAGTGCCAGCAGCGCGATGACCATAACGACTTCCGCGCTGATCCGCTCTTGCAGCAATCCCAGCAAGACTCCCAGCAAGACAAGTAGTGTTACGATCAACTCAAAAGACATCGAATTGGTTAGATCTAGTTTTGGGAGGGGTTAGGAAGTGCCGCTAAGCTTCGATGTATCAGATTATGCTCGCTAAGTGTAGAGCTTCATCTGGCAAGAATTGCGTCGAGGGGGATATTTGCTTGGATTTTGTGGTTCAGTCTCGCATTCCGATTCCCTCTTTTTTCAAGGAAATTCGGTAAAACCCATGCCGAAAACCCTCAAAGGAAGTATTTCCCGGGTCTAAACTAGACCTTTAGGGTGAAAATCAGACCTCGCGGCTTAACACAATTCTATCAATTCCTTCACCGATTCTTAACAAAGCCTTCATAGCATTTCTGTCGTTCGCTAGCAAAACCTTAACAGAGTGTTAAGACGAAGCAGGTCGAGTGCGAGAGGATTGCATGTTACTGGGACGAAGAATTGCGATGGGACTGCTAATGGTTGTTTGCCAGTTAGCGGTTATGGGATGCGGCGGCAAGGATTTTGATAAGTCCCTGTATCCAATCGAAGGTGAAGTTTTCTTTCGTGGGAAGCCGGCCGTAGGTTGCATCGTCTCGTTTCACCCCACTTCGACCGGTGAAGGGGCTGGTGCTCCCTGCTTGGGCACTACAGACAGCAATGGCAAGTTCCGAGTGACAACTCGTGAGCCTTTCGATGGTATTGCGGCGGGTGAATATGAAGTTTCTTTCAGCCTCCCTGGCGAAGGAAATTCGCGAGATCCAAACGGCGATGCTGCTCCAGATAAGCTCCCCGCCAAATATCAGTTCCCCGGTAGTTCTGGTTTTAAGGTAACGATCACTTCATCGACGACCACTTTGGATCGATTCGAGTTGAAGTGATTTCAATATTTTTAGTTGGTTTCAAACTTCTTTGACAACAGCCCTCGAAGTAGTTGGGCAGAAAGCGAAAGTGCAGGAATGAAGGTTAAGCTGAGAAACGGATTTACTTTGGTTGAACTTTTGGTGGTTATCGCCATCATCGGCATTTTGGTTGGCCTATTGTTGCCTGCCGTTCAAGCCGCTCGCGAAGCCGCTCGTCGTATGCAATGCAGCAACAACCTCAAGCAATGCGGCTTGGCCTTGTTGAATTACGAAAGCTCTTACAAGGTGTTGCCACCTAGCCGAATCTCGCTAAGCAACCCGAACTTTGAACAATCTTGGCAGAAGATGATTTTGCCATACATCGAACAAGGTCCTCTTTATGATCGCTTCAATCATAACCTAAGCTGGTGGAACCAAGTCAACGTTCCAGCTACGACGGTGACTCTATCCACTTACTTGTGCCCATCTGCACCTCAAGTTCGCGACGTTCCAACCACTGCGCTGTATAACGCATTGGGCATCACCTACGGTCAGCCAGTTTTTGGTTATTCCGACTACGGTTCGATCAACGCGGTACGCAATGGCTTCATCGTTTCATCGGGTCTGCCAAGCATCAACATGCGAGAATACTTCGGTGGCTTGGGCCGTGGTCCACAAGGCGTAAAGATGGCACAATTTGTTGATGGTACGTCTAACACCATCATCGTAGCTGAAGGTGCTGGCCGTCCCAACTTTTACCTTACCGGGCGCAAGAAATCGATCAACCCAGCTGGCGGTGCTGCTGTTGGAACAGCTTATGTAAAAGACGGTTGGGGATGGGCTGACATCAACGGTGGCTTCAGCATCGACGGTGCCAACACTGCTGGCTTGCAAAACAACACGACCTCATCGGGCGCAGTAACCATCGTCGGCAATTGCCCGATGAACTGCACCAACGACAGCGAAATGTATGGCTTCCATCCTGGTGGCATCATGACCTTGCGTGCTGATGGTTCGGTTAACTTTTTGGCCGAGACCACTGCCGGTCGAGTTATCGTGGCATTCCTCACTCGCGATGCGGGTGACGTAACTACCGAAGATTAATCATCTCTCGATTCGTCAATCAGAAAACAACGAAAAGCTCTCTGACTCTTACGGGGAAGAGAGCTTTTTTTACAACTTCACCGAACATATTCACACGACAAATAGAGAACATTGGAAGAGTTGCCATGAAGCGATTGTGGACCACCCTTTGTATGACTTCCGTGCTGGCGTTTACCAGCGTTACAGCCCACGCAGAGATTCGGCTCATCGCGAGACTGAAAACTGCAGGAATCTCCTCGGACAAATCAGGACTCAAAGAAAAGTTGGAGGATGGAACATCTCTCTCGCAACTCGGCGGTTGGTCGGCGATTGCGGCCACTGATGTCGCAGATGAATATTGGCTACTCCCCGATCGCGGACCGAAAGATGGTGCCGTCTCTTATCCAACTCGCGTCCACAAGATTCGCCTAAAATTTGACATTCAAAAAGAGGGTACCATTCAGTTCGAATTGCTGGAAACGCTCATGCTGAAGAGCAGCGAAGGTAAAGCGTTGATCGGATTGTCTTCTGCTTTCAGCGGCCCTGATGCGAGCTCCAATCTCCGCTTTGATCCCGAAGGCGTACGAGCTTTATCGAAAGATCAAATTGTGATTTCGGACGAGTATGGTCCATCGGTTGTTGTTTTTGATACAACATCGGGCAAAGCCGTGAAGTGGTTCAACATCCCCAATCACTTTATTCCCAAGCATCTCTCAGGTGATGCTGATCAAGAAATGTCGGAGAACGAGAGTGGCCGACAAGCCAATGGTGGCTTTGAAGGGCTCGCTCTGCAGTCCGATCAACAGTCGCTTTTAGCTTTTGCCCAAAAACCATTGCTTCAAGATGCGACGAAGGGAGAAGATGGAAAACTGGTCGGCTCGATGTGCCGAGTGGTTGAGTTTTCACAGGCAGGCAAGAGTCAACGGGAATTTCTGTATCCACTTCAGAGCGGCTCCACCGCAGTGAGCGAAATCTTGGGTCTTGGCAATTCGCAAGCCTTGGTCCTGGAACGCGATAGTGCTGCCGGAGTTGACTCCAAATGCAAAGGGATTTATTGGATCGATTATTCGAAGGCCACCGATTCGCAAAAAATTGCTTCCGCTGCCGCCGACAAGCTGTCGGCGGACGTGAAACCCGCTGCGAAGAAGCCATTTATTGACTTCTTAAATGAAAAATTTGGTTTAGCAGGCGAGATGTTGCCTGCCAAACCGGAAGGCCTGACTTTTGGCCCGGTTTTGCCCGATGGTTCGCGCACCTTGATCGTTTCAGTCGATAACGATTTCGATTCCACCAAAGAGAGCGAACTCTGGATCTTTTCATTTACCACCGAGGACCTCCCCACTCCCTAATCTGCAGGGCCTTTTGAAAACCAGTGCCATCAGCATGCGACTCATACTGCCGACGGAAACTGTCGATGCAGCAGAGCAGATGGCATGAATGAAGCGAAAACTGAAGTTGCGTCAAGTGCACCTTTTTCGTTAAAACGACCTTCAGCAATCAGCCCAGCCGAGTTACCAAATTCGGTTGGGCTGGTTTATTTTGCCGGCAAATTGCGTAAACTAGTGAGCATAGAAGATGCACTTCGAGGTCGGTTCATCCCTTGAGCCCACTTCGGAAGGACGGAGTTTGAGAAGCAGTTTACTGCAGTTTGTTGCGACAACTATTGAAGGATCGATGTCTATGTCTCGTGTTCATGTCACACCCAATGCCTCATTGGCCTTAGCACCCAATTGCTTTCCACGAAAGCATTTATCCATGAAATGGATGGCATTGATGTGTTTTGCCATGTCTTTCTTGGCTGGCCTAACACCTGCCAAGTTGCGTGCAGAACACGAACTTCAAGCGATTATTGACTCCCTTGAACCCTATCAAGCCAAATCCGAATGGAAAGGCAAAGTCGTTATTGTTGGATCGGGTTCGGTGGCTGGTTTGGCTGAGATGTGGAGCCGTGAAGTCAAGGCTTTTCATAACGATGCCGTACTTGAGGCTGTGGGTGGTGGATCGGAGTTTGGACTAGAACATTTGCTGACCAAGCCCGAGGACGTAGCTGCAGTCACCCGACCACTTGAACAAGCAGATGTTGAGAAACTTAAATCCGCAGGAATGAAAGAACCTGTGGCAATTATTGTTGGTCTCGATGCTCTGGCTGTTTTTGTCCATCCCAAGAACCCTATGCAAAGCATCACGCCGGACCAATTCCGCAAGATTTATTGCAATTCGGATAAGTTCGGAAAATGTGCCAATTGGGGTGCTCTTGGTCTGGCTGAGAGTTTCGAAGCCAAACCCGTGGTTGTGTATGACCGCGGAGCTTCCAGCGGAACCCAAGTGTATGCAGAACGTTATCTGTTACAGGGTGAAAAAGTACGTGCTGACGCCCAAAACAAAGATTCCAACTTGGCAGTAGTAGATGCCGTTGCTGCCGATGAAGGGGGCATTTGCATCGCTCCTCTTTATCTAAAAAGCGACAAGGTAAAGGCCTTGCCTTTGGCAATTGGTGAGCGGATGATTACCGCAGATGAAAGCAGTATTCTATTGGGACAGTATCCATTGCTCCGCCCAATTTGTTTGGTTTTCGATCGAGGCGGCAAACCCGAGACCGTGACAAACATCAAGACCATGCTGCAATATGTGCTTAGCCGCGAGGGTCAACTCGATGCGGTTAAAGCGGGCTATTTCCCACTAAACATTGATCAAATCCGCCAACAGCAAGATGTGTTGGGCCTGGAAATGGTACGCTGAAACCACCTGGATGCAACAAGAGGTTTAGGAACATGAGTCAGATGGATCTCACAGGTTGGTTGCAACGTTATCCTCATTACGCCATTTTCGCGGTCGCTCTTCTATTGGTATCCGACTCGGCTTCAGCCCAGTTCGGTTACCCTGCCGATGTCGCTCGCACGCGAGATGGTGTGCCCGCATCGGTTCCATTGCAATCGAACTTCGGCTGGGGCACCAACACTCTATCGCCGAGTAGCTTTACCCCAAACACACTTACTCCCGCTTATAGTTACGCCTCCAACCCTGATTGGCAACTTGGTATTACCGTCGATAACACCACGTCAGGCGTTGTTGTTCGCGGTGTTCAACCTCGAAGTGCTGCCGAACGTGCAGGCCTCGAAGCGGGAGACATCATCCTGACCGTGGGTGGCTTCCAAGTCGGCTACGTCGACAACCGACTCTTCGATGTGGGTGAAGAAATTCGACGCCGAGTCGATGCACAAGGCAGTGTGCGAATGCTCGTCCAAGATCTACGCACCGGCAAAGTAAATTTGCTCAGTGTTAACTTACAAAATGTGTCCGTATCCGTTCGCGGCGACGTAGTGTGGCGTAATTACAATTCGTTGCCACCAGGCGCCACCCTGCAGGTACGCGTCGATAACGTGTCGCGCCCTTATCAATCCGTGGGTGGTGGAATCCTCAATTCGTACATCAACCAAAACCAACCGGTTCCGTTTGAACTGAACCTTGACCCAAGTTACTTGGTAGCTGGCGAGCGTTATCAGATTCAAGCCATGATTCGATCGGGCGACCAAATCATTTATTCCACGCCAACGCCAATTGCCATCGATCCAACACAAGGCTCGCTGAGCAACATTCGGCTTGAGCTAACGCCAGTTGGTGTGGTTTCGGCAGGTGGAACTTCCAGCGGCAATAATTATTCGACCGCCTATTCGACTAATGTAAATTTGATCAACGATTATTACCAACGCTATCTAAATCGCACTCCTACCCAGAGCGAAATGACAGCTTGGTTAGAGTATTTTGCACGGGGCAAATCGGAAGAAGATTTACCTGTGACCCTTTTGAGTTCGACGGAATTTTATGAGCGATCTGGCAGCACAGATGCTCGTTTTATTGACAGAATGTTTCGGGTGGTCGTCAATCGAGCACCTTCCAATGAAGAAACCAACCAGTGGCTTCAGAAACTTCTACGTGTAGGACCTCAAGGGCGATCGCAAGTTGTAAAAGAGTTTTGGAGAGCAGCCAGTCCGCGTTAAAACCCCACCCGGATGCAGGGATTCGTTCATCCGGATGGAGCGTTATTTCGCGATTGACCATGCCGCCCAAAACGGCTAATTTTAACTAGTAAGTAGTGGTCTCCCCTGAATTTACGACAATCAGGCCGCGCCAATCGCAGTCAGAGGGATTTGCATGGCGTTGGGGACTACGTTGCCTCTTGATATGTCAGGTCCAGATCGACCATGGAAATGCTAGAGCGTCTGTGGGAAGGTACCGGTTTATTCTTCTCCGGATTGATGCAGTCGTTTGAACGAGGTGTTACCTCGATTTTTGGGACATCCAACTCGCATGTGGTGCGACGCATGCTTGTTCGAGTGGCGCGGATCAACGCGCTGGAAGAAAAACTCTCCCAACTGTCCAATGACGAACTGCGAGAACAGACGGCCAAGTTCAAGCAACGTCTGCGCGATGGCGAATCGTTGGACGACATCTTGGAAGAAGCCTTTGCGGTCTGTCGCGAAGCCGGCAAACGCTATCTGAAGATGCGTCATTACGATGTACAGCTCATCGGCGGTATGGTTCTTCATAGTGGTTCGATCGCCGAAATGGTGACCGGGGAAGGTAAAACCTTGGTAGCCACATTGCCTGCGTACCTCAACGCTATTGAAGGGCGGGGCGTTCACGTAATTACGGTGAACGATTACTTGGCCCGTCGCGACATGGAATGGATGGCACCATTGTATATGGGCCTCGGCCTGACGGTTGGTAACATCCAAAGCGGCATGGAAACTGCCGAACGCCAAAAGTCTTATGCTTGTGACATCACCTACGGAACCAACAATGAATTTGGTTTCGATTATTTGCGCGACAATATGCGTCCTGCGGCTCGGGATGATAACCGCTTCCCCAAACATATGCAGCAAGTGCAAGGGCCATTAAATTACGCGATCATCGACGAAGTTGATAACATTCTGATCGACGAAGCGCGAACACCGTTGATCATTTCGGGTCCTGCCGAACTGGATCTGGGCAAATACATCGATGCAGATCGTATCGCCCGCGGCTTGGTTTCGGGTAAACATTTTACGGTCAACGAGAAAGATCATAACGTCAGCCTCACCGATGAAGGTGTACGGGCTGCAGAACGCTTGGCAGGTGTCGAAAGTTTCTACACCGCTGGCAACATGGAATGGCCTCACCTTATCGACAATGCGTTGAAGGCTCATTATCTCTACAAACGCGACGTCAATTACGTGGTTCGCGACAACGCCATTACGATTGTTGACGAATTCACCGGACGTTTGATGGAAGGTCGCCAATGGAGCGATGGTCTGCATCAAGCCGTGGAAGCCAAAGAAGGGGTGAAGATCAAAGAAGAAACCCAAACTCTCGCGACGATTACCCTGCAGAACTTCTTTAAGTTGTATCGCAAGATTTCTGGTATGACCGGTACGGCGATGACGGAAGCTACCGAATTCGTCAAGATTTACGGCCTAGATGTGGTGGCGATTCCAACCAACCGCACGATGCAGCGTATCGAACACCCAGACGCAATCTTTTTGTCGGAACGGGAAAAATTCAATGCGGTCGCCGATGATGTCGAGCGAGTGCATAAGTTCGACATCCTATTGCTGAAAGATCGCAAAGAAGTCCTTGGTGAAATCGTCAAGGAAACCGAATCGGAAATTACCATCATTCCATCCGAATCGAAAGAAAAATCGACTTACGCCAAAGATCAAATCGAAAAAATCGAATACAAAGGCCGGCCGATTTTAATCGGTACGGTGTCGATCGAAAAAAGCGAAGTGCTTTCCAAGTTGTTGGATCGACGCGGCATTCGACATCAAGTTCTGAACGCCAAACATCACAAACGTGAAGCGGACATCATCGCGCAAGCGGGGCGACGCTTTGCCGTGACGATTGCCACGAACATGGCTGGTCGCGGTACCGACATCATTCTCGGTGGTAACGCCGAAACGATGGCGTGGGCCCAATTGCAGGATCAATATCCGACACGCTTGGAAGTCCCGAAAGAAACCTGGGAAACGTTGGTCAAGGAAATCGAGACCCGCGACAACATGAAGGCGGAAGGGCAAGCCATCAAGGAGCTTGGTGGCCTGTATGTTGTTGGAACCGAACGTCACGAATCGCGACGTATCGACTTGCAGTTGCGAGGTCGTTGCGGTCGTCAAGGTGATACTGGTAGCAGCCGCTTCTTCCTCTCGTTGGAAGACGATTTGATGCGCATCTTTGCGGGCGATTGGGTCCGTACTTGGATGAGCAAAATGGGTATGCAAGAGGGCGAACGAATCGAAAGCAATTTCGTATCACGCCGAATTGCAGCAGCTCAAAAGAAAGTGGAAGAACGCAACTTCGAAATTCGCAAGAACCTGCTCGAATACGACGAAGTCATGGACCAGCAACGCAAACGAATCTACGGATATCGTCAGCGCATTTTGGCTGGCCTCAGCTGTCGTGATCTTGTGCTGGAACAGATCAAGCAACAGATCACCCATCATGTGTCACAGTTCCTTGATCCTATGTTCGGTCCTGACTCCTTTGCAAAATGGGCCGGCGGCAAACTCCATTGCAAGCTCGAAGGTCGCGATTATCGTGGTCAAGATGGTGAAGCAGCCTCGGCATATGCTCACGAGGTTGCCGAACGTGCCGCTGAAACGGCCATCTTGGATGCCATCGACGAGAACATGCCGCGTGAAGATGATGCGGATGATTGGAATCTTGAAGCGTTGTCGAATTGGTACAAGGCTCGCTATGGAACGGTCTATACACCGCAGCAACTCAAGAAGATTTCCCGTGACAAAGTGGATGAAGAGCTGATCGAAAAGGCCCGCGAGCAACTGGCCAAGATCGATCTTACCGAAGGTCACGCCTATTTGGAATCTGCGTATGGCTTGAACATGGCTCTGACATGGTTCAAGGGCAAGTTTGGCCTTGATGCCGACGCTGAAAGCCTCAAGGGCGTCGAGTCCAACGAAGTGGTTCAGCGTTTGATTAAGCGGGCCTTTGAGGCTTATGAAAACAAGGAAATCTACTACCCGGTTGTAGGTGCCTTGCAAAGCTTCTCACAACAAATTGGTCCAAACGAATACAGCGTGAATCGTGAAGCTCTTGCCGCATGGGCTGGCCAACGCTTCCAGTCTACCGAGTTATCCAAGATGATTCTCGAAGACGACGGCAACAAAGTCTTTGATGCTTTGGCCGAAGCCAACAAGAACATGCTGGCCAAGGCATCGGTCACGAACGATGCCATCGATCAACACGTTGACGAACTATTCCGCGGTCTTGGCCGCGAAAAGAGCGTTAAGGCCGCTCGAGCTGAGAATCGCGCCGCTTTCGACAAGCTCATGCAATGGTCCGCTACGGAACTGAACGATACTCTCGGTGAAGATGAAGTATTGCGTTGGAATCGCGAAGACTTGGAATTGAGATTGCGTCGAAACATCGACGACAAGTTCTATCCTGAAGTTCGTCGTATGGAACGCTCGTTGCTTTTGAACATCGTTGACGAGTCGTGGAAAAATCACTTGCTCGCCATGGATCATTTACGCAGCGCCGTAGGACTCAAGGGCTATGCTCAAATCGATCCGAAGGTCGAATACAAACGCGAAGGTATGCGATTGTATGATCAGATGTGGTTCAGCATCGGCGAACGCATGACCGATTTGGTATTCCGAGTTGAAACGCTGGATATGGGACCCATTCGTTCCTCAATGGTCGAGACACAAGCTCGCCATGAAGAAGCCCCTCGTATTCAAGCTCAACAAGTCCAACTTTCGAAAGAACAAGAAGTTCAGGCGAAAGCGATTGCGGATTCCGATGAGCCTGTTCGGGTCGATCCGATTCGCAAAATACAAAGCCGTGTCGGCAGAAATGATCCCTGCCCATGCGGCAGCGGTAAGAAATATAAAAACTGTTGCTTAAAGAACGAGACCGTTGCCTAACACCTCGTCTCATGCTTGTGTTTTTCAATAGATTGTGCCACACGAACGGAGTCGTTGCGGTGCTGAGTAGAATCTTGCTAAGTTGGACATTAAATGGAGTGTATGCGTTGCTGTTGCTCGCATTCACTCCATGGATGATTTGGCAAGCATGGCGAACGGGCAAGTATCGTGAGGGCTGGAACGAGAAACTGTGGGGACTAGTGTCTCGCAGAAAATCCGACCGCCCTTGCGTTTGGTTCCATGCGGTAAGCGTGGGCGAGTTGCAGTTGCTACGCCCCTTAATTCGCGAATACCAAAAACGGTGGCCTGATTGGGATATTGTCATTTCATCTACCACCATCACCGGCAGAAAGTTAGCTCGCGAAAGCTATCCTGACCTGATCACTTTCTATTCTCCTTTTGATTTTAGTTGGGCCGTTCAAGCAACCATTAACCGAATTCGCCCGAATGTATTGGTATTGGCGGAGTTAGAGTTGTGGCCGAACTTGATCTCGACCGCCAAATCGTGTGATGTCGATCTGGTCATCGTCAATGGTCGATTGAGTGAAAAGAGCTTTCGCGGATATCGTCGTATCAAATGGCTCACTCGCTCGATGCTGTCGAAATTGGATTGCATTGCTGCGCAAAATGAAACCTATGCGAAACGTTTCGTAGATCTCGGAGCGCTTTCGAGCTCTGTTGTTGTGACCGGCTCAATTAAGTTTGACGGTGCCAATCCAGATCGCAGCCACCCAGAAGTTCAACAACGAAAACGTTGGGCGGGAATCACAGCGAAAGATACAGTTTGGTTTGTGGGAAGCACTCAAGATCCTGAAGAAGCGATGGCAGTTGAGATCTTTCAACGCCAGCGCGAGCGTTTCCCTGAATTAAGATTGATCCTAGTCCCTCGTCATGCGGAACGATTCGAATCCGTCGCTCAAATGCTACATGCAACGAACTTGCAGGTGGTCCGACGCAGCCAGATGGCCAGCGACACTTATGGAAAATGGGATGTTTTGCTGATCGACTCGATTGGCGAATTGCGCTGGTGGTGGGGAGTTGCTGATCTGGCGACTGTTGGCGGTAGTTTTGGCAATCGGGGTGGTCAAAACATGATCGAACCCTGCGCCTACGGAGCGTGCGTGAGTTTTGGCCCGAATACGCGGAATTTTCGCGATATTGTCGAACAACTTCTGCAAAATCAAGCGGCCACCCAACTTGCGGATAAGACAGATTGGGAAAACTGGCTGATTGAACAGTTAAATCAGCCGGAAAAGGCCGAAAAACAGGGACAAATTGCCGCCGCCTGGGCTGCCAGCCACATGGGTGCAACCGCGCGGACCCTGGAACATCTTGAAGCGATCGTGGAAAGTCATTCTCGAGCCCGTACTATTCCATTCCGTCGTCAGGATGCCGCTTAAACAATTCGGGGGTTTCTCTCAGGGAAATCTTGACCGCAGGGGTATCCATCCGTCAAGCTATTAGACGGTTTCAGTGAAACGAGTTCCATTCGGATATGAATCCCATGCGTAGAAATTCTTTGCACGCGCTCGCGACATTGTCTGGCCTCGGTCTTCTTCTCTCAGCTTCTTCACTCCCCACTTACGCTGATGAACAGTCGGATGACTATGTGTCACGCGCATTATCCAACGGGGAGTACATGCTCGTAGAGCAACCAACTACAGGTGCTTCGGGAGTGAACAACCAACCTGGTGCTGCAGGTGGTGCGAGCATGGCTGACTTTAGCATGCTGATGAACTTGATTCAAAACACCGTTGATCCAGATCTCTGGGAAAGCGGTGATGCAACGATGCAAGCGTATCCAGGTGGTATCTTCTTGGATACCGATGGAGTTGTTCGACGTGTAAAGGTTAGCCGAAGCCTAACGGAATCCGTTGCGAAACAAACGCTTCAACAGCGCGTAGCAGATAATGCTCAACACACTCCAGAATCTGGCCTGGGGTGGAACAATACGGCCGGACAACGAGTTATCTCGATTAAACGTTTGCTGAACGCCGTGGAAACCTACGCTCAACGCGGTCAACAATGGGATCGCGAATTGTCGACCTTGGCCGGCCTACATCGAATCGATTTTGTTGTACTCGATAAAGAGAACGACGACTTATTATTGATTGGTCCAGCAGGTGGCGAAGTCGTTTTGCAAAATGGGAACTGGGTGAATACAGCGACAGGCACCTCGCCGGTTTTGCTTCAGGACGTTCTAGCGGTCTGCAATGCGTTTGCAAATCGTAAAACGCCAACCATGATTTGCAGCTTAGACCCAACCGCTGAAGGCGTTGCGCGAGTGCAAGCTCTATTGAGCAAACCCGATGCCGCCGCTCGACTGGTTCGGAACTCGGCCCAAGGTGCTGAGGAACTCGTGAGGACTATGGGAATGCATCAAGTCTCCATCGGAGGTCTTGATCCTTCGTCACCTACTGCCTTAGCTCTGTTGGAAGCCGACATCCACATGAAGCGACTGGGGCTTGGAATTGAAAAAGCGGATGGACAATTAACGAGTTATCCAGATTGGTCTGAAAAACTTGGGCTTCAACCCAACGGTCAATTGCTTCGCTGGTGGTTTACCCCCGATTATCCCGAAATCCAATGCAATGAAGAGCAAACTGTTTTCGCTCTTCCAACCCGTCGCGTTCGCTTGGATAGCGAACGTCAAATGATGGATGCTAATGGTAATCGCAATGCGGCTGGCCAAGTTGATGAAGCGGCTGATCAGTTTGCCGATCAGTTCACCAACAACTTCACAACCATTCAGCAACAGTATCCTATTTACGGACGCTTGAGCCACATATTTGATTTAGCTGTTGCCTGCAAGCTTGCTGTGGAGCATAGCGAATGGCAATCCCAAGTCGAACTGGATGCTCAGCCCACCGCACTGGTTCCCAAAGAAGTGGAACCTACCACAGCCAACGGTACGTGGCGCAAGAACGGACAATCGCACAAGTGGATTGTGGTATCGGGTGGTGTTGAATTGGATCTTAAACGATTGGACTTGAATCAACGCCTTAAGTCCGAAAACGGTTATCTGGCTGCTAGTCAAATAGGCCAAAGCCAACCCGAACATGAAGCAGTACAATATTGGTGGTGGAACGAATCTTCTGCCACAAAGAAATAGTGTTTTTTGCTCCTCTCCCGTAGGCAACTACGACTCCCTTCCTCAGTCCTTTTTGCGAATCAAAGGCCTTGCAAGCAATGCGAAAACGATTCTCTTTCCTGTTGTTGTCTTTACTGGCAACAACTATGCCTACTTCATTGGTTTCAGCCCAAGACACTGCTGCTCCTGCAGTGCCTCGCGTTTCACCTCAGGTTGGTAACGCACGGGAAATTATGACGCTCATCCAAACAGGAAAGTTGGATGAAGCCGAGAAGAAAATTGATGAAACAACCGATGCTCCGGCCCTTTCGAAGATATCGAATCGGTCTATGTTACTGATGGCATACTCTCGTGCTGGAAAACTGGAAAAAGTCAAAGAGCAAGAAGGTAAGTTGCTCACAGAATTGAAGGATGTCATTAAGGAAGGAACCATTACAGGCGAGATGGCCGTTATGCCGCTCCGTACCTTGATACAAGCGCGTTCAGCCGATGGTGGACCAGAAGCAGCCGCGAAATGGGGACGCGAACAGATTTCCGAAATCCTTACAATCATTCCCAACAAAGACGACTTATCTGCAACGGTAACGGAGGGAGCCCTGGAAGCCTTAGTGGCTGATTTCCGTTCAAACTTCGGTTTGGCCGAAGAAACAGAAAAAGTTGACGAGATGCTCACGAAATACTCGGTGGCACTGAAAGATACTGACGAAATCAATCGCGGTAAATTGCTCACCTCATGGGTCAATTTGCGATTGTCACGCATCAATCGAAAAGCCGAAAATGCTCCAGAGGAATACACGAACGAAGCCGAGGCCTTGGTAACCGACTTAGGCAATTACGGCAATCCAGCCGCTGATCAGTCGCTTTTGGGCCAAGTGGTTCGAATCCGCACCGCTCTCGCACAACGAGCTATGCGATCAAACCCGCAAATGGCAAAAACGCAACTGGATAAACTGACGGCACTCCTCAATTCCGTATCAAGTGATAATGAAATATTGAAACGGTTTGTCGACTCGAGCAAACGGAACGTCGATTCCTTATCCCGAAGCTTGGAAAGTGAATTGAAGCGAGCAGAGTTGATCGGCAAAAAGGCTTTTCCATTGCAAGCGGATGTTTTTGTCAATGGTGAAGCAATCACCGATGAAGAGCTCAAAGGCAAAGTCGTTCTTCTGGACTTTTGGGCTGTATGGTGCGGACCATGTATCGCAACCTTCCCACATCTTCGCGAATGGCAAGACAAATACGCCGATAAAGGCCTAGTGATCATTGGCGTAACGAATTACTACAAGTACGATTGGGATGACGAAAACAAACGCATCAAGAACGACAAAGAACTAACGCCAGAAAACGAGCAAAAGGCACTTGTACGATTTGCCGAACACCACAACTTGAAGCATCGCTTTATGGTCCAACCTTCGGGCAGCACTTTTGCTAAGGAGTATGCAGTTTCAGGTATTCCTCAAGCCGTGCTGATTGACAAAGAAGGCAACATACGCATGATCAAAGTAGGTTCCGGTGAAGCAAATGCGCATGCTTTGGACGAAATGCTGAAAGAACTTCTGGGTGATGGTAAAGCTGCTGAATAGCACTGAATTATAATCCAGCAGATTCGAACGCTATATTGTTCGTGAAGCCGCTGCTCCTAGAGCAGCGGCTTCCGATGTTAAAAGGCCCACCTCATGACTCCCACTCGAACACTCATTCTCTTCCCTTGTTATCAATGGGACGACTTTCCTCGCTCACTTGCCGATAGACAGGCAGCCGGCCTGCTGGCGGGCTGGACCACTTTATGGCATCCCCATTTTTTGGTTTCGACCGACCAACTCCCTTCTTGGTGCCGAGCCGATCAACCACCTGATCAATGGAACAACGTTCTAGCCATTCTTCCGGTTGCCAGTGAAAACCGCTTTCCCGATCAGTTGCGAGAGAAAATTGCAGAAGGAGGTGGTAAACACGTCGCTTGTGCACCATCTCGTAGCGAACTGCTCACACAATTGAAGTCAGATGGCATTCTGCCGGAAACGCATAGCGAAGCCGCTCAAGAATTGCTGAATGACTTTTTCGCACTTGGTTATTGTTACTTGCAAGTGCAATTGATGACTCGTCAATTGCGTTATGCGACACATCTTGATCAAGCCGTCTTTGAAGACCATTTACTTCAAGCCGCAAAAGCCTTCCAGCAAAACGATCTAGATGTCACTCAGCAGATGCTGCAGTCATGCTTCGATCAACTCGGTCAAGAACGCGACCACTTCTACTCACATGACACTCACATCATCGAAATCATTTTGGTCGCCGCCAGCACGCTGGGCACGAAGCTGGATCTAGAGCTAGCTCGCCCTCAACCACTTAACCTTTTAATCCACGGCGAATTGTTACAACGCTTGGCAAGCGTCAATCCGAATGCGTTGGCAATCATCAAAGAGCGAATCAAAAACGGTTCACTCTCTCTGATCGGTGGCTCTTACTCCGACCTTGCACATCCACTACTCGACTCGGACTCAATACGTCGAGACATTGGGCGAGGTCAGGTCGTATTTGAAGAAATTGTCGGTCAAAAACCAACGGTCTTCGGCAGATACAAAGATGGTATCACACCTAACTTCCCAGCACTTCTGAGACGCTTCGGATACCAGGGAACTCTGCTGTTTGCTTGGGAAAGTGGAAGTTACCCAGAAGCGACCCAAGTAAAATCAGCTTGGGAAGCCCCGGATGGAACTGCCATCGATACACTCAGTGGCAGCGTGATTGATGGTACCAATTCAGATTGTTTCCTCGGGATGGGAACACGCCTGGGCCAATCGCTAGATCACGATCATATCTCAACAATGATTATCGCTCATTGGCCAGGCCAGCGCAGCGAGTTTATTCAGGATCATGCCCGCACTACCAACCGCACGCCGGCTCTCGGAAAGTGGATGACCGCTGAGCGTTACTTCGAAATCACAGCGCATCCTTATCACCAAGAACGACTAACTTCGAGCGAATTCAAACCAAACTATTTAACGCAATCTGTGGGTGCAAACGAAGTTGATCCCATCAGTTCCGTTGCTCGTTATCATCAAATAGCCGCCAAACTAAGACAGCTACAAACCGTTTCCGTTTTGGCGGAACAATTAAAAAATCTCTATAGCAACAAAACGGCCTCGACAGAAAAGGAAACGGAAGTTGGGTCAGTTGCCAAACCCAAACCGACAACATCCAAGCTCGATCCTGAACTTACACAACTCTGGAACAAGCTGGATACTGAAATCCAGAAATACTCTGGCATTTCTAAGGTCACAGCTCAGTCTCTGAATGAATCACTTACGCAACTTTCGAATAAGAAATTGCAAGAGATCGCAGGGCTTATTAGCAAAGGAACGAAAAGTACTTCCCCAGGTGTCATGGTAATCAATCCCAACTTTGCCGCCCGCCGAGTGCATTGGTTGGACGGTCAAGGAATTGCTTGCAGTGGAAATGAAACGGCCTTGTACGCGCAGCTGTCCAATAGCAACGGAGTGCGAACCATTGTCGATTTACCTCCGTGCGGATATCTGTGGTCCAACCAAACCACCGCATCAGCGTCACCTCGCGGTAAACTCCCTCGCTCCGCTGCACTCGCATCCAATGACGGAACCTTGGGTAACGAGTTCATGGAGGTGCAACTGGATCGCAACACGGGACATCTTAAATCATTGCACGTTCCCAAAACACGCGGCAATCGATTGAGCATTCAACTGTCGATGTACGATCCTCGCGGAGGTGGCACATCGGAACGCCCCTACGCGGTGATGAAAGCAGACAAACTCTCACTCTCTGAGGCCTCAGCAGTTTACGGCGAAATAGTGGTGAATGGTGGCTTGTGGTATGACAAAGATAAAGCAGCCGAATATCAAATCAACTATCGACTGTGGCGCGGAAGTCGCTTGCTGCAAATCGCTGTGCAACTTGATCTGAAGAGAAATCTGCTGGAAGAACCTTGGTCAAGCTATGTCGCACTGCGCACGGCTTGGGCAAATGAGTCTGCCGTTTTGTTTGGTGCATTGGGCGGCAACCGTCAAACACTTCCTCGCGGACGTCTGATTTCCCCTAGCTTTATCGAAATCGATGAAGTCGAATATCGCACAACGTTGTGCTTCGGTGGCATCCCCTACCATCGACGCAACAACGATCGATTTCTAGATAGTTTGCTCATGGTGCGGGGTGAAACGCAGAAGGAGTTTCAAATCTCGGTCGGCGTAGATCTTCCCGAACCGACGATCGCTGCGGAAACCTCTTTGGTCACTCCTCTGAAAATCGAAGGGGTTCCTGGGCCACCCTTAAGCGGTCCGTCAACTTGGTTTTTTGCAGTGGAACCACAGACGGTACTCGTCCAGCCTGTTGCCTCGCTTTATGACGAAAACGGTGCGTTATGCGGGATGAGATTATCGGTTCGCGAATGTTTGAGTAAATTAACCTCGACCCGAATTCGCTGCGTTCAGAATATACACATCGCCTATAGATCGGATGAATCAGGAAATTCGCTCGGATCGCTCACCGTTGAAAAGGATAGTGTGCTGATCACTTTGAATTCAAACGAGCATTCAATCGTTGACATCATCTGGCACTCACCATCGACGGTTAAGGCGTAACGAGTATGGCAGACTGGCTAGGTATGGATATTGGTGGAGCGAACATTAAACTGGCAACCGCAAGCGGGTATGCGCGCAGCGAGATTTTTCCATTATGGAAGTATCCCGATCAGTTGGGCGCCGCCATCGGCAAAATGCTGGATGATGTTCCTGGCTTTGATGCCATCGCTTTGACCATGACGGGCGAACTTGCCGACTGCTATTCATCTCGCGAAGAAGGCGTATGCCGTATCCTTGAGCAATTGACGAGCGTTTTTCCTGCGAACTTAGTCAAGGTTTATGCAGTTGGTGGACAGTGGCTTTCGCCTAGTGCGGCAGCTCGCGCACCTTGGGATGTCGCGGCCAGCAATTGGCACGCCCTGACCTCGATGTCGTTGCGTTGGACGGAAGGAAAAGCGGGTTTGCTAATCGATATCGGTTCCACCACAACCGATATTATTCCATTTGCCAAGAACAAGCTAACCACCACAGCCAAAACGGACAGCGATCGACTCTTGAAAGGACAACTGGTCTACACGGGTGTCCGCCGAACTCCTATTTGTGCCGTAACACGTACACTTCCCTTGCGCGGAGAAGAGTGTCCCGTGATGGCTGAACTGTTTGCCACCATGGACGACGCTTTTGTTATCCACGGCGATGTTCCGGAAGATTCTTCCGATACCGATACGGCTGATGGTCGCCCTCGTACGATAGAGTGCGCTAAAGCCAGATTAGCTCGAATGGTTGGCGAAGATGCCAACACGTTATGCCAGTACGAAATTGAAATGATGGTCAAGTATGTCATCAATCAGCAGGCCGAACAGATCGGCTTAGCTCTTCGCAAGAATCTCAATGAGCAAAAACAAAAACCCGACTTGGCTATCTTGTCGGGTCATGCCGATTTCATTGCAACCAGAGCTTTGGAACATGCACAATGGAACCCCAAAATTCTCAAATTGAGTGAGACATTGGGTGATTCCATTGCGCGCTGTGCACCAGCCTATGGCGTCGCCATGCTGGCCATTGAATTACAGCTCCCCGATGGCCTTGAAGCTATCGCGAAGTGATCGATACAGTCCCTGATAGATCGGAAACAATCGATCATAAGACTTCACTGCATTTTTGTTCGGGGCCGTCTTGTTAACCACTGAGATTGTAGCCTTGCAAGCTTCCTCGATGTTTTTGTAGGCCCCGTCCCCAACTGCCGCTAGCAGTGCCACGCCATAGGCAGGTCCTTGTTCGGCATTAATCGTGCAAGCAGCTTGTCCGAACGTATCAGCCAAAATTTGTTTCCATAGCGGACTCTTGGCTCCACCACCCGATACGCGAATTTCCTTGGTTGGAACGCCGAGATCGCGAACAATTTGCAGGCTCTCCCGCAAAGACATAGCTACACCTTCCATTACAGCTCGAGACATATGACCTCGACCATGCTTATTGGTTAGCCCAATGAAACAGCCTCGAGCATTCGGGTCCGCATGTGGCGTACGTTCTCCAGCAAGATAAGGGAGAAACAGCAATCCCTCAGCACCGGCTGGAACAGCCTGGGCTTCTGCATTGATGACACCAAAAGGATCAACACCCTTTTTCGCAAGTAGCTCGGTACATAGTTGCGAAACGAACCATTGCAATGAACCAGCCGCCGACAAGGTGACACCCATCATGTGCCACTTTCCTGCCACAGCATGACAGAAGGTATGCAAACGTCCTTGAGCATCATATTGAGGAGTATCGCTGTGCACGAACACAACCCCGCTGGTTCCCAACGAGGTTGTCACAATCCCCTGCTTCACGATGCCGTTCCCCACGGCCCCCGCAGCACAGTCACCCGCACCACCCACAACTTTGCATTCCGTGGTTAGGCCGAGTTGCTTGGCCACTTCCGGCAAAAGAGTTCCGGTTACTTCATGGGATTCGTATACTTTGGCAAATAGCTCCGTATCGAGATCCAACTTTCCCAGAAGTTCTTTCGACCAACAACGATTGACGACATCTAATACCAACATTCCGCTGGCATCGCTCACTTCCGTCGCTAATTCACCCGTCAATCGGCGGCGAATTTCATCTTTGGGTAACAGGACGGTCTTGAGCTTTTGGAAATTCTTCGGTTCGTTGTTTCGCAACCACAAAATCTTAGGAGCTGTAAAACCGGTAAGCGCCGGGTTAGCGACCATTCGAATCAACTCTTCGCGACCACCGGCGCGCGATGTTATCTCGTCGCATTCTTTGGCGGTGCGCTGATCATTCCACAACAGCGCCTTACGAATTACTTTCCCCTTGCCATCCAAGAAGACAGATCCGTGCATTTGCCCCGATAACCCGATTGCCTTGACATCGGCCGCTTTGACCTTCGATTTTTTGACGACCTCACGAACCGTCTTGACGGTTGCGTTCCACCAATCTTCAGGATCTTGTTCGGTCCATAGCGGTTTGGGACTATGAACCACATACTCGGCGGTCGCTTCCGCCAGAATGTTCCCGTCCACATCCATCAAAAGAGACTTTGTCCCAGATGTACCAATATCGATTCCGATGTAATAACCCATAGTCGCCTACTCCTGTTTCTTCAAAGTTTGCGAATACTATACTGAATCTTTGGAAAGTTGGGTATCTCGCTAAGTTGATTCCACGTAGCGTCCACTTTTGATTTAGCCTCTTTTCAAGACAAGGTGACGGGTTCCTGCTCATGTTCGATAACTTGGTGCTTGTAATCGCCCGTGAAAACCCGAATTCGAGCGAGAGTACCAAAAGGTTCAGGTTGGCAAATGAATCCAAATAGCCCGTTCCCCCTATCGCCTGGTCGACAGCAGATTCGGGCCGCCAGGGGGTCAAAACAACCTGTCGATCCGCAAAAAGTAAATGCCCACTGGGATGAATTTGAGATTGCGAATCGAGGGGAGGTAGCGGCAACCCGCGTCCTATTGCTGGCGGGGAGCGAATGTCGCTTCACTTGCACGATGTGCGACCTCTGGCGACATACGCTCGATCACGCAACAAAACCAGGTGATTTGGTGACTCAAATCGAACAAAGCCTCAAGCGACCGTGGGAGCTGCCGTCGGTTCCCACAAGCTCTATCAAATCCCCACACGAACGTTGGATAAAACTTTACAACAGCAGTAACTTTTTTGATCCTTACAATGTCCCCGTAGAAGACCTTATTCCCATCGCCCAATTGCTCCCGAACTTCACTAAAGTCATCGTAGAGAATCATCCTCGATTATTGCCCCCGACTATCCCGCATTTCCGTGATGCCATAAATGGAAAACTTGAAATTGCGATGGGGCTTGAAACAACAGATCCGTTGACGCTCAAGTGGTTGAATAAAGGAATGGCGTTAGCAGATTTCTCGAAGGCGATGGAACAACTTCGCCAATGGCAAATTGATGCTCGCGTTTTTCTATTGCTGGGCTTACCCAGCAAATCGTTTACGGAGTCACTCGAATCGTGTTTGCAATCGATCGCATTTGCCGCCGAAGCAGGTGTGAGGCACTGCAGTGTGATCCCAACTCGCACGCAACATGGAGTCATGTCACAACTCACGGACATGTCTCGTGTCCCACTTATCACTGCCAGTGATTTGGAATTTGCGTTATCCCAAATGGTAGGCCGCTGGCCGTCGATTATCACCGTTGACCTCTGGGATTGGAACTCACTGCCCGGCCATTGTGATCACTGCCGCGAAACAAGAAAGCAACGCCTAGAAACGATGTGCTTGTTACAAGAGAACATTCCCTTAACGCCCCAACCGTGCAACTGCTATAACACCGACAAGACCGCTTCTATCTGATAAGTAGAGAATACTTGCATAATGTCCAAGCGATATGATGTAGCCATCTTAGGCAGCAGTTTTTCTGGCAGCATTTTGGCCGCCATTTTGGCTTCTCAAGGGATGTCCGTCCTGATGCTGGACCGTGGGCAACATCCCCGCTTTGCCATCGGTGAGTCAAGCACTCCAACCGCCGACTTTTTACTTGAAGCTATTGCCAAAAGATGGAATCTAACTACCCTCCTACCCTTAGCACGCTGGGGAACTTGGCAAGCGAGTTACCCGCAACTTACGGCTGGGAAAAAACGAGGATTCTCCTATTTTGCCCATCATTCTGGACAACCGTTTTCTGACAACGCTCAAAATGAAAATTCCCTGCTTGTGGCTGCCAGCGTGAATGATGCCCTAAGCGACACGCATTGGCTGCGAGCTGACGTCGACCATTTCTTGTTTCAACATGCTCAAAGTCAAGGTGTTGAAGCTTTTGAACGCTGCGAGAAGATTGAACTGAAACAAGACCCAACCTGGAATATCCGCTGGCAACTTCCAATCGGCAACAAGCACACAACGTGCGACGCTTCAGCCAATTGGTTGATCGATGCCACAGGAGCAGGTGGTGTGCTCGCCAAAACCGTTGGGCTGCAAGCGCACGATCACCAACTTCTAACACAAACCGGAGCTCTATTCTCTCATTTTCAGGATGTGGCGAGTTGGGATGAGCTCCAACAACAAGCGGGCAATGATTCAACGATTCAACCATTCAACTCCGACGATGCTGCCCAACATCACCTGATGGAGAACGGTTGGATGTGGGTTTTGCGATTTAACAATCGCTGCGCAAGCGTGGGTGTTGTCAAACCGACATCGTATTGGGAGCAATCCAACATCAACAACCAAGATTTACTTCCAACGTGGCAACACGAGCTTTCAAAGTATCCTTCATTGCAACAGATGCTCGCGCCGGCTGAGATGAAACGACCGTTACAATTCCAGCGAAAACTAAGTCGTATCTGGTCATCCGCATCAGGTGATGGCTGGGCAATGCTTCCAACAACAGCAGGCTTCATTGATCCTTTGCATAGCAGCGGTATCGCGCATGCATTGAGCGGAGTTTATCGTCTCGCTTCACTGTTGCTGAACGCGGAATATGATCCAACAGCATGGATGCAGTATGGGCTTGATGTGTTAGACGAAGTTCATTGGATCGATCAGTTAGTGGATGCGTGCTACACAGCCCTACCCAACTTCGATTGTTTTTGTATGGCGGCCAACTTCTATTTTCTGTCGGCCATCGATGCCGAGCGAGATTTCGCGAGCTCTCTATCGCGGCAGTCAAGCAATATCAGCCACGATGATTTACCAAGTTTCCTATCGAGTCAAAAAACTCCACTTCGCCACGCTGTGGCGACCTCCATACGAGAACTAAAAGTTTTGGCACATTCGTCCAACAGTGAGTCTATAGCTGCCGACGATCGCGCCCGATGGATCGAAAATACACGCATACGAATTGCGCCGTGGAATTGGGCTGGACTAGGAGATCGAGAAGCGCACAATCGATATGCTCGGAGCGCAGCGGAAAAATAGTGCCTCACCGAATAAACCGTCTCGATTTTTGCCAAAAAACCGCCCGAAATCGATCTGCGGAAAGCCGATTTTGCGCCCAATCTAATTGGAAATCGGGCCGCGACATATTAACCTAGGTGGAAACAGCCCACACCCCTCCCCTACCTCCGTTTCGCTGGAACTCTTCATGTGTCGCTCGGACCGCCAAGCTTCTATTGTGCATTGCATTCTGCTCTATCTGAGTTGCTTGATTGCTGTAGTCGGTAACTTCCAAACGCTATTGATGGCACAGGATAAACCCCAAGGCCCGCGTTTCGCTGAAGACATTGCGAAGATAAAAGAACGATTCGCTAAGTCGTCGATCCCAAACCCGATCCTTTTTGTTGGTTCTTCTACCATTCGCCTCTGGGACTTGACCAAGAGCTTTCCAGGACAACCATGTATTAACCATGGTTTTGGTGGTTCGGTGTTGAACGATGTCGAAGACCATTTCGATGTCCTGTTCCCCACAACGAATCCACTCGGCATCGTGATGTATTGTGGCGATAACGACCTCGCCTCAGGAAAATCTGCGGCCCAACATGCTGTGCAAATGGAAAAAGTAGTGGGACGGATTCGGGCTCGCTATCCGCAAGTTCCCATCTTATGGATAGGTATCAAACCGAGTGGAAAACGCTGGAGCAATTGGCCTGAGATTCAGAAGGCCAATCATCTTGTGGCACAAGTTTGTCGCCAATGGCCTGCGGTAACCTTCCTGGATGTAACTCCACTAACACTCAACGCAGCAGGCATCCCCGATGATTCGTTATTCAAGGACGATAAACTTCATTTGAATGACGCTGGGTACTCCCGTTGGAATGAAGCCATCATGCCTTTTGTCACAGCCTGGACAAGTGGCCAAAGCTCTAACTCCCTCACAGGGCATGACTACCAATGGGCTTGGAGCAACGCAGAGATTAAGTCCGCTGGTCAGCGATTTTGGCCGCAGTTTCGTGGCCCCGCTGGGGATGGTGTCGTCCGCGGTTCGGATGCTCCCACGGAATGGAGCGAAACGAAAAATGTCGTATGGAAGTTACCGATCGAAGGCCGCGCATGGTCTTCCCCAGTTGTGTGGGGCAATCGAATTTGGATCGGTAATGCTTCGGATGACGGCAAGAAAATGTCTGTACTGGTTGTGGATTTTGATACCGGCAAGACCCTGATGAACATTCCTCTTTTCGAAAATGAAACGGTACAAACCGACCATCACAAGATGAATAGCTACGGTTCACCCACGCCGATTCTCGATGAGAAATTCGCTTATGTGACCTTCGGCGCTTATGGTACCGTTTGCATTGAACAGTCGAGCGGCAAAGTGGTTTGGGAACGTAAAGATCTACCCTGCAATCATTACCGAGGTCCGGGAAGCTCGCCCATCTTTTATCGTAATCTCATGATTTTTCACATGGACGGCTTCGATTACAAATATGTCGTGGCCCTAAATCGTGAAACGGGCGAGACGGTTTGGAAAGTTGATCGCCAAGTGGATTATGGAACAGATGATGGCGATGTTCACAAAGCTTATGCGACACCCACGTTGATTGAAGTCGACGGCCAAGTGCAGATGATCAGCCCCACTTCGAAAGCGACCATTGCCTACGATCCGAATACCGGTAAAGAACTTTGGCGAGTTCGCTATAAAGAATTTTCGACCACTGCCAAGGCAATGTTCGATGGCGAAACGCTCTATATGAATTCGGGCTTTAGCAAAGCCATCTTGTTTGCACTTAAGCCGACGGTTTCAATAGAGGTACGCGATTTGACGGACAAAATCCTCTGGACTCAGGATCGTGGCATCGGTTGCAAACCTTCGCAAGTTTTACACGAGGGCCTCATCTTTAATGTCGATGATGATGGAATTGCAAGTTGTGTCGATGCGACCAATGGCGAACAGATTTGGCAGAAACGATTAGGTGGTGAGTTTAGCGCTTCGGTGATGTCGGTGAACAACAAAATCTACCTTTTCGATCATGATGGAAAAGGGTATGTTTTCGCCGGCGATCGCAGTGGGAATGTCATCGCCGAAAATCAACTGGACGATGGCTGTATGGCGAGCCCAGTTGTTGTGGATAACAATTTGATTCTACGCACTCGATCTGCGCTTTATCGGATCGGATCGAAATAGGCTTTGCTGATGAAACGACAAACGACTGGAATCCCAGGACTCGATGCAGCCTTGGGTGGTGGACTGCTACCGGGGACTTTGACGGTGGTTGTTGGGGCAACAGGGGTTGGCAAAACGCAACTCGGCTTGCATTGGTTACATCAGGGCCAACACGCTGAAGAAAAAACAGGCGCGATCATCGATCTCAGTAGCCGTGGTGACTTGCAGAGTCATCAAGACTATGCGCAAAGAATGTTCGAGTGGTCCTTGCTGCAAGAAGAATTAAGAGTCCGCGCTCCCTCGGAATTTTTTTCCGAAGCACACCGACCGAATACTCTGTTGCCATTTCTGGGCTATGAAGGCAAACGCGTCTTGCGAAGCCAGATGGACGCAGAAGATTGGGATGCGTGGCAATCCGAATTGAATCGGCGATTACCGGTCCTTGAGCAATTTGTGTATCGCCATTTAGTTCATGGGACTCGACGATTTCTGGTCGATGGAATCGAGCCGCAGGAAGATCCGGAGGACTCGCTGCAACTTGAGCTGCTGGAAAATATCTATCATCGCATGTTGCGGAAAGAAGCTGCTTGGCTAGCTCGAGATGTACTCCGCCAAGACTATCGCGCAAATGAAGCATCGGTCGAGCAATTTGCGTACGATCATAAACAGGCGGCCGGTATGGTGCTTGTTACCACACGTGAGTCGATGCTTGAGCAATTGATGCAACGTCCACTTGCAGATGGTGACTTAGTAGCGGGAGCCAATACGCTCATTTTGATGGGTCGAATATTGGAGGGAGGCCGGATGAAGCGAGCGTTATACATTGCTAAGCATCGCGGCAGTGCCTGCGACGATTCGATTCGCCTCTTCGAAATCAACGACCGCGGCCCCCATCTCGTTTGATTTGAGTTGTAGGGCGTGCAGCGATCAAAAAACGTTTGAATCCACGCGCATAAAACCCAAACAACGCCTTCGATTTCGCAGCGGAATAAATCGACCGCGTAACACACCGTGGAGAAACGCCGACCTACTTACGCTCCACTCCACCCAAACCTTCCCGTTCGCGTATTGATCACCATCGTCGTCATCGTGTCGACCCGACCCGACTCGTTATCGAATCGTAGGTGGAGCAACAAACGGAGAATTCATTGCAGGAGGTGCCAACGATGTTTGAGGTGCACCGGTCGGAGATAGGCTCATCAGTTCCGCGCTGCCAGAACTATTTGCCGTGGGTGTCGACAACGGCAGAGCTTCACCCATGCCGATTTTATTTTCACAACGGGCGTAAATCTGCTGCGCTTCGGGCAATAGGTCAATTAGCCGTTGTTGCCGACGTCCATCGGAAGGGTGCGTCGATAGAAACTCCATACCTTGGCCACCTCCCACTTGTCCGAAACGTTCCCAAAATCGAGGCGCCTCGGTGGGATCGTAGCCCGCTTCAGCCATTAACATCAAGCCAATTTGATCTGCCTCAAGTTCATGTTGACGACTGTATGGCAGAAGAACTCCATACTGCGTACTTAGACCGTAGGCTTGCATGAAAATTTGTTGCTTTAACTCGGTTTGTTTGGAGGCTGCCATCGCAACGACTTGACGGAGCGAATCGACTGCGGCTGATTGACTCATACGTTCACCGCCGTGTCGAGCGAGTGCGTGAGCGACTTCATGCGACATCACCACAGCCAAGCCCGCTTCGGTTTGGCAAACGGGGAGTATGCCTTCGTAAACAGCGACCTTACCACCTGGCAAACAAAACGCATTTAGGGTGTCGCCCTTCAAGAGTTGGAACTCCCATTGGTAGTCATCGCGTTTGGCCACTGCCGCGATTCGATTTCCGACGCGCCTTACCAGTTCTGCTGCGGGAGACGACGACGCATCCCCTTCTTTGGAGCGAATGTCTTGAAACGCGGCGGCACCTTGTTCGATTTCCTGGCTTTCAGGAATGATGACAAACTGTTTTCGCCCTGTAACGGGTGCACTTCGGCAACCACACAGAGACCAAACAATCAGCGACAAACAAATCCACGCCAGACTCCACCTCATCGCTGGGATAGATGGAAGGCCATCTCGCATCGATGGGCAATCGAGTGAAGCGATGTTGTCGAGGTGGGTCACAACCAACATATCGTTCGACGCTAAGGAGGGTAAAGGGAATTGAATCCATGAGGGATTACCCAAATGGGGCCAGCGAATCAATACGGAAAGTCGATCCATGGATTTTCAATAACGAAATCAACCATCATTAGCAGCACCAATCTTACCTCCCCTCCCATCAGCGATCCTGATAGCAAATATTAGAGTCTTTGATAAATCGCCTTGTTTGGGCAGAGCTCTACCTGTGCGCGGATTGGAAAAAGTGTCACATTGAGCATTCGAGATTTCTTAGGTTCTCGCTTTATATTTGTTCAGCGTTTGTGGTAACGAGGCTGGATGGTGTCGTCCGCATCCCGCCTATTTGGAGAATGAGATGACCATCGATCGTAAGTTTGGCATGGCACCGGGTGGTTTCGAGAGCGTCGAAAAGTTCGTAGAGAAATATCGAGCGATTTGTGAACCCGATCAAGTCTTTTGGTGCGACGGGTCGGAAGACGAAAAGAAATTTTTGCTGCAGCAAGCGGTCTCGGCGGGTGTTCTGGAGCCACTAAACCAAGACATTTTGCCTGGTTGCTACTATCATCGCTCCAATCCGAATGACGTCGCGCGAGTCGAGCAGTGTACGTACATTTGTACGCCAAGCCGCGAAGATGCTGGTCCGACCAACAATTGGGCAGCACCGCGCGATATGTATGAAAAGCTGCATGGCTTGCTCCGCTCAAGTATGCGCGGTCGTACTATGTATGTAGTCCCTTATTTGATGGGCCCGCCAGGATCTCCCTTGCGAATGGTCGGAATCGAACTCACCGATTCGATTTATGTGGTACTCAACATGCGAATCATGAGTCGCATGGGCCGAGTCGCATTGGAACAATTGACAGGAAAAGGCGACTTCAATCGAGGCGTACACTGCACTTTGAACCTTGATCCTGCACAGCGGTTTATCTGCCATTTCCCACAGGACAACGCGATTATCTCCGTCGGCAGTGGCTATGGTGGCAACGTTTTGCTGGGGAAAAAATGTTTAGCACTTCGAATCGGCTCGTCGCTGGGGAGACAACAAGGTTGGCTGGCGGAACATATGCTGTTGCTGTCGGTCGAATCACCGACAGGCGACAAAACCTACGTGGCTGCTGCATTCCCTAGCGCATGCGGTAAGACCAACTTTTCGATGATGATACCCCCGGCATCGTTTGAGGGCTGGAAGGTCAAGACGATTGGAGATGACATCGCTTGGATGCGTCCTGGGAAAGATGGAAGATTGTGGGCCATCAATCCCGAGGCGGGTTACTTTGGCGTCGCACCAGGAACTAACTTTGCGACCAATCCGAACGCGATGCGTTCGATTCAGTCGGACACCATATACACCAATGTGGCAGTAACTCCCAATGGTGATGTTTGGTGGGAAGGGAAAGATGGTCCTGTCCCAGAGAACCTTACGGATTGGAAAGGAAACCCTTGGACACCGCAGTCATTGGAAAAAGCGGCCCATCCGAACAGTCGCTTTACGGCCCCAATGCAGAACAATCCCGCTCTGGCTCCTGAAGTGAATCATCCCGATGGAGTACCCATCAGTGCGATTATTTTTGGCGGCCGCCGTGCGACCACGATGCCATTGGTTTTTCAGTCGTTTAACTGGATTCATGGTGTGTACTTGGGTGCCACGATGGCTAGCGAAACGACTGCGGCAGCTGCGGGTGAACTGGGCAAAGTTCGACGTGATCCGATGGCGATGCTCCCTTTCTGCGGCTACCACATGGGTGATTACTTCAATCATTGGCTCAACATTCGCCGGGAACTCAACGATCCGCCTCGAATTTTCCATGTAAATTGGTTCCGCAAAGGCAAAGATGGAAGTTTCTTGTGGCCTGGATATGGCGAAAACTTCCGCGTGTTGAAGTGGGTCATCGATCGATGCCGTGGCCGTGCCCCCGCCCGCGAAACAGCCATTGGATGGATGCCACGCTTCAATGAATTCGATTGGCAAGGACTACCTTTTGCCAAATCGCAATGGGACGAACTGATGCAGTACGATGCTGCAGAGTGGCGAAGAGAACTTTTGTGGCAAGAGGAATTTCTTTTGACCGTTCATGATCGGCTTCCGAAAGAGCTGATCTTCCAACGAGAACTCTTGATTTCCAGACTTTAAAGGCAATCGGACGAAATTGTCCGCACACTCGGCCGAAAACGATTGTGGAAAAAATGTCAGAAAAGTGGAACATCCAGATTGTAATTTTGTGGCGGGATGCATTTAATGTTCCCGCCATCGAGATGATCAGCTGCGCGTACGGATGAGCGCAACGGCAGGGAAGTTATCTCCATGGAAGCCCTCCGGGGTTCACTGATTGCTGAAGCTTCAGCCGGGAGGGCGATGCATCGCCGCATTGCGATGCGATATGTTTCTCTATTAGGAACAGGTTTGTATGAGCTTCGTTGCCTCCGAGGATGGCACGCAACAGAATTCTGAGTCTGAACCTCCTGGTACTAAAGCAAGACGCACCAAGAATCGGACCGTTACAGAAAAAACAGTTCAATTAATTCAAGCTAGGGTCGACGTTTCCGAACGATCGCCGAAGCGACCTGCTTCGCGGCGAGTATCGAACGGTCAATCGATCACTGAATTAGCTCCCGCCACTCCTGTCTCTCAGGAAAGAAACCGACTCGACCAAGTCGTATTGCCGACTTTGGCTGCTTCGGATGTCTCGACTTTGGAAACGAATTCCAATTCTGAGACCATCGCAGTGCCGTTGTTTGTCACCTCACGGAACCAAACAACACCCAAGACCAAGGCTTTCCGTAAACGATTTTTCCCAGACGCGACGGATCGCGAATGGAACGATTGGCGATGGCAAGCTCGCAACCGTATTCGCAAGCTCGATCAATTCGAAGCGATGCTCCGACTGAGCGAAAATGAACGCGAGGGGATCCAAAAAGGTGGCTCGATGCTTCCTGTTGGCATTACCCCGTACTACATGAGCTTGTTGGATGCCGATGATTCCGAGCAAGCTCTTCGCAAGACGGTGGTACCTCGTGCCGATGAATTCTTGCGTACTCGCGGTGAAGCGGACGATCCATTAGGTGAAGATGGTCACAGTCCAGTCCCTGGCCTGGTGCATCGTTATCCAGATCGTGTGCTATTGTTGGCACTCGACTTTTGCTCCACCTATTGCCGTTATTGCACTCGTTCCCGCGTTGTCGGTCATGGGGAGATTCTCCCCAATGAAAAACGCCTCGAAGCGGCCTTCGAGTATTTGCGTCAAAACACGCAAATCCGCGATGTGTTGATCTCCGGCGGTGATCCACTTGCCCTCGCCGAAGATAAACTCGATTGGATCTTGAGCCGTTTGCGTTCGATTCCGCATATTGAGTTCGTTCGAATCGGGACCAAGATGCCCGCTGTGCTTCCACAGCGCATCACGCCTGAACTGACTCGTGTGCTGAAAAAATATCATCCACTTTGGATGAGTGTTCACTTTTTGCATCCTGACGAATGCACTCCTGAGTCAAACAAGGCGTGCTCAAAGTTGGCTGATGCGGGTATTCCTTTGGGCTCACAAACCGTGTTGCTCAAGGGCGTGAACGACAGCGTTGAAACGATGAAACAATTGATTCATCGTCTGTTGATGATGCGCGTCCGCCCCTATTATCTCTATCAGTGCGATCCTATTTCGGGCTCAGCCCACTTTAGGACTTCCGTTGCCAAAGGTTTGGAGATCATCGAAGGCTTGCGTGGCCATACGACTGGCTATGCCGTTCCGACGTATGTGATCGATGCACCTGGCGGTGGCGGCAAGATTCCGTTGCAGCCGAACTATCTTGTTGGCCGCGATGGAGATTGGGTGGTATTACGGAACTTCGAAGGCCAAGAATTCCGTTATCCAGACCCACAATGATCGCCTCGATCTAGCTGGTAATTTCACGTCCGTCTCCAGCTGTGTTAAACTCACAGCTCGAGCGGACGTTTTGCATTACTTGACTTAGCAACTTGAACGGATATCGCCATGAGCCAACCGGAATTCATCTGCGTTCGCTGCAGTAAACACCAAGAAACCTGTTGTCAGACCTCCGAAGTGTATACGACCTTGGGTGACATTCGCCGCATCCAGGAATACACCGGCAAAGATGACTTTTATGAAGACAAGCTCCCTTGTGATCCTGTCTATACCAAGCACGACGACGATCCGATCTGGTATGAGACAGCCATGCAGCCCGATGGTAAACGCCGGGTTCTAAAGCGGCGCGAGAATGGCGATTGCACTTTCCTTGGATCGGCTGGTTGCGTGTTGCCGATGGAAACCCGCCCCATTCTGTGCCGACTTTATCCTTACGACTTTAATCAGACTGGGATCAAAACCTATCTTGCGAACGGATGCCCTATGGAATTGCTCCAGAATGGCGAGTCCTTGGTCTTGGCCCTCGACATGAACAAAAAAGATGCCGAGCGTTGGCATCACATGCTCTATCAAGAAATTCTTGAAGAACCCCATTACCAAGCCAAACAATCGGCTAAACTACCAGCTCAGGAATAAGTGCGCAGTTTGGGTATTGTAGGGGAAGCGATGAAGATCGGACTAACATACGACCTACGTAAGGTCTTTTTAGCTCTAGGCTATTCCGAAGAAGAGACTGCCGAACTCGATCGCGAAGATACGATCGACTCGATAGCAGCCGCTGTTCAAGCTAACGGACATATTGTTGAACGAATTGGACATGCCCAAGAACTCGTTCAACGGTTAGCAAACGGAGATCGCTGGGACCTTGTTTTCAACATTTGCGAGGGCCTGCACGGTATTGCTCGCGAGGCGCAAGTACCCGCGATTTTAGATGTGTATCGCATTGCCTACACTTTCTCTGATCCGTTGGTGATGTCGGTCAGTTTGCATAAGGGAATGACCAAAGCGATCCTGCAATCGCGGGGCATTCCAACTTCACCTTACGCCGAAGTGCATCGGATCGAAGATTGTACCACGATCGATTTAGGTTTGCCGATGTTTGTCAAGCCGATCGCTGAAGGGACTGGCAAGGGCGTTACACCCAAATCAAAGATCACCTCCCGCGACGAATTCGCGCCTCGCTGTGAAGAGTTGCTCGCGCGATACAAGCAACCCGTCTTGGTCGAGCCCTTTTTGCCAGGGCGCGAGTTCACGGTGGGCATCATCGGCACAGGCGAAGATGCACGGGTACTCGGCACACTGGAGATCATTCTCAACTCGAAAGCCGAACCAGAAGTTTATTCGTACGCCAATAAAGAAAACTGCGAGGAGTTGGTTGCTTATCCGTTGGTGCTGCCAACCGATCCGTTGGTTTATCAAGCGGAGTGTATAGCGTTGGATGCTTGGCGAGCGTTAGGTTGTCGTGACGCAGGGCGTGTTGATCTTCGCTGTGATGCGGATGGCAATCCTCTGGTGTTGGAACTCAATCCCTTGGCTGGCCTGCACCCATCCCACTCCGATCTTCCGATGCTGGCCACGGCACTCGGCATGCGCTACGAAGAATTGATTCGCCAAATCATCGACTCCGCCGCCAAGCGTGTAATGTAGTAGTAGGGTGAGTGCAGCAAGTCCCTCTTTCGTCACCGCCACAAACCAAAAAACACTCTATCCCTAACGCGATTCACAAGCCAAAAACCCGACTTGCGCAACACACCGTGGAGTTGAGTCAACCTACTTACGCTCGCACTCCACATTGCCCCGCACTGATTGTCGACCGTGTACCGCGCGCACCTAGCCTACGCTCCGCTGCGGCTACGGGTTAAACGAAATCCCAACAACCGTCTCACTCTCGATCCAAAGACCCACTCATGAAATTCCTGATGGTGACACAAGCTGGTGCAGCGGATGGCGATATTGCCGAACAAGATACGCTCATCCAAGCGGATATGATCAGCACCGCGTTAACCGAACTCGGCCATACCTGCGAGCGGTTCGAAACATCGCTGAATTTGCAGCCACTTTTAGAAATGCTGCAAGCGAAACGCGATTATGTAGTATTCAACTTGGTGGAATCTTTGGGTGGTCGCGACTGCCTGATGCACTTGGCACCGGATGTTTATGAAGCCTTAGGGATCGCTTACACCGGTGCGCGAGCCCACACGATTAAACGCACCAATCAAAAGGGTGCCGCCAAAAAGGAACTCTTGCTGGCAGGTTTGCCGACCGCTCCTTGGCTCGAATGCAGTTTAACCGGGATCGTGTATACCTTTGGTACGATTCATCCTGGGCGTTACATCCTCAAGGCAGCGACCGAACACGCTTCGATTGGCATGACCGATGATGCTGTGATTCATGTTGATTCGCGCGAAGAATTAGCGGCTCGTTTGAGAGAGTTCGCACTAAAACTGAAGCTTCCATGTATGGCCGAACTTTACATCGACGGCCGCGAATTTAATCTCTCGATGTTGGATGCTCGTTCGAATCCGTCCGCCACATCGGTGGATGAAGAGTTTTGTTGCGACGTCTTTCCACCAGCAGAGATTGATTTCACTGGCTTACCTGCGGACAAACCACGTATTGTGGGCTACAACGCCAAGTGGGTTGAAGATTCGATCGAATACAACGCAACGCCGCGCACCTTTCAATTTTCTTCTGACGACGAAAGCCTATTGGCTCAGTTGATCGACATATCCAAAAGGACTTGGCAATTGTTCGGTGGCACCGGTTATGCGCGATTGGATTTTCGCGTATCGAGCGACGGCGTTCCCTACATATTGGAATTCAATGCCAATCCTTGCATCACCACCTATGGCGGCTTCATGGCCGCCGCCGAGCAAGCTGGCCTCAGCTACAACGCCGCCATCGAACGCATTGTAAATGCCGCATGCTGAAGCGGATTCACGAGCGTAGCCCTAACTGATTGCGGCGCTTACTTGTGTCGCAGAAATATCATTGACACCTTTAACACTGCCGATGCAATCCGGCAGGATAAAGGTAAGTTTTCCGTGCTGGACCTTTTTGTCTTTCTGCATAGCAGCCCAGAAAAGATCGAACGGGATGTGAGGGGGATCGATGGGAAGGTCGAGAGAGTGCAATAGGGCCGTTTGACGATTGACAATCGATTCATCGATCATGTGCAACGAACAAGCCAATTTGGCTGCCATGGTCATGCCGATCGAGACCGCTTCGCCATGCAAATAATTGCCGTAACCACTCAGAGCTTCAATCGCGTGTCCGAAGGTATGGCCGTAATTGAGTATGGCGCGTAAGCCGGTTGTTTCTCGTTCATCGGCGGCAACGACACTTGCCTTCAGTTCACAAGAACGAGCCACGATATGCGTTAAAGCATCCAAGGATCGCCCCTTGATCGCGGTAACGTTGGCTTCGAGCCATTCAAAAAATGTGGCATCCAAAATCATGCCATACTTCACCACTTCAGCTAACCCTGCGTTAAACTCGCGAGCAGGGAGTGACGCTAACGAATCAAAGTCGATCAAGACCAGCGACGGCTGCCAAAAGGCCCCCACCATATTTTTCGCCCGACTCAAGTTGATTCCCGTTTTGCCACCCACGCTGCTATCAACTTGGGCCAACAGAGTTGTGGGAACTTGAACAAAGCGTAGGCCACGCGCAAAACTAGCGGCAGCAAAGCCTGCTAAGTCTCCGACCACGCCGCCTCCAATCGCGACCACCACTGAGCCGCGATCGCAGTTTTCCGCCGACATGAATTCCCACAACTGAGCCAATTGCTCGATCGACTTGCTCTTCTCACCCGATGGGACCACGTAATAAGAAACTCGCAGCAAGGCCGCTCCATCGGCTTGCACCAAAGAGGCTTGAATCGAGTCTCCCAATGCTTTGGCAACGTGTTCGTCGATGATGACCAACACATGCGACAGCTTCTTAAGATGGCTATGCAGGTGCACACTGAGATCAGCTAGCAGTCCTCGGCCCAAAAGGATCGGATACGATCGTTCAGCCAAAGAAACGGTGATCGAACTTAAAATCTCGCGGTGCGACATGAACTATCCCATCTTGCAAAGTCGATTCGATTGAGTCGAATAGGGGCGAGCCAAGTTGAATTTGCAACCCGCCTGAGGCGGCTCGCTCCAAGAACGAACATTCTACAAAAAACATTGATGGGAGTCAGCGATGGAGATCATCTCTCGCGACCAAGTTCCTTCTTTTATCACCAAAGATGGCTCAGAAATTCGAGAGCTGTTGGCGTATCGAAATTCGGTGATACAAAAGCAAAGCTTAGCCGAAGCCATTGTGCCTGCAGGAACAGTAACCCAATTCCACTACCATCCTATCACGGAAGAAATTTATTTCATTCTCGATGGGACCGGCGAAGTTCGGCTGGGTGAACTATGGTATCCGGTAAAGCCGGGCGACTCGATCCCGATTCCGCCGGGCACCCCACATCAAATCCGAGCTTCCGTTGCCGACGAACTTCGTTTTCTCTGCTGCTGCGTTCCGGCGTACGAACATTCTGATACTGTGTTGCTGGACTAGGTGGGCAAGTCGGCACTCGAACCATGACTCTCTTTTAGCGGCGTACTACCTTTAATCGAACAAAATGTATCGAATGCCCTTACGGCTTTGCTGACCGATTTATCCAGACGGTTTGCTTGGTAATCATGCATTAGCCCAATCCACCTTTCGCAACTTTCGTGTTTTTCGCGGTTCCCATCCTGTATACGCAAAACTGCCCCGGCAATGATGGATCATCACCTGGGCAGTTCGAGAAAATCTTCTGGGTGGATTTTTGGATGAGTCTTAGAGAGGTGGGATGGAGCTAGTTAGTAGCGGAAGACGGCAACTCCAAGTGGGGTCTGATAATATCGGTAGATGTAAGGACTTACATACGGTGGTGTTGAAAGTGAATAGTAAGGTGACGCACTCACGGTTGGACGAAGAGTGTCGTAACCAATCCAGCGATGGTACTCGATTCGAGCCATACGATTTTGCATTTCAACTTGGGCGCGATATTGACGGAAAGTCATCGGCTTGGGTTGAGCTTCAGTGGCCTGATATTGGGAGTCGCTGGTTGTGACTTTAAGACCGGGCTTAGATTGAGTAGCCTCATTGCCTTGGTTATTTGCTGGTTGTTGCGCGAAGGCGGATTGCGCCAAGCACAAAAGAGCAAAGCAGATTGCGAGCGGTAACGCAAAACGATTTTGCATCATGGTTTCTCCGGAATAAAAATATCCGTACGTGGACTGCAGAAACGCAGAAATCCCTAGCGGCTTTCATCCGTAGGAAACCGCGACAAACCGACTTGGGAGAAAGAGCCGCAGCGTGGCTCGAGTCGGGGTCCACCATGACCTTCTGTCAGATGTAGGTTTCGTCCAAACCATTACGACAACGCGAGAATCAATTCGCAATTTTCGTCTAACGAACCACTTGAATTGCTCAAGGCACGGATCAAAGAAAACTTACCGTTTACTCGATGGGTAAAGCTACAACTGGTATCGGTTTCGTACGCCTCAAGGTTTGCCAACTTCGTTCCGTTTGCAACGATTAGGTGACCGTTATGTTCCGCAAATGCTTCAGCAGATAAGCTCGGTTCCCAGGAACAGCCAGAACGACCAATCCCCCTTGCACCTCGGCAGCCGCACAGCTCCAGCCACCAGTGTTGGAATTCAACGGAGTTAGTTGTGTGCCGAACTGCTGACGCACTTTGGGTTTCGCCATATCAATCAGTAAAACTTGCTTCCCTTCTTGATTGCGAAACGCATAGACATGAATATGCGCTAGGCTCCCTTTAGGTGTGATGTCGGCAAACCCGAGTGGTTGCAGCTGTGTAACTTGAGCCATGATCTTCTGCAACGAGGCGGGAAGCTGGACCGTTGCATCCCATTGAATGGGCTCATTTTCAATCCGTTCAATATGCCGAGCCATGAAAACATCAAGTCGCGTGGTCGTTGCGGCTGGCCAAAAAGCAAAAGCTACCAGGGCGATCAGGGCAACCGAAACGAACGCCATCCATTGATACCGATGTCGGTTTCGGAGCCTTGACTTGGAAGGTGTAATAACGCTGCTTGGTTGTACTGCCTCAGAAACACTGCACACGGTCTTGCCCAAGGCTTCAACGTCGAGCGATCCACCAACAGTCGCTTGCATGCCAGCGGATTGTTTCTCGCCCTCCGCCATCAAATGAAGAAGCAAATTCTCTTTGGCTCCAACAGGAACGGTCACTGCTTGCAGAGTTTTTCGAATTTCCCTGTCGAGTTCTTGTTCATCATGTATCATTCGAAATTCTCCTGCAATCATGTAGCTTTGGCGACAGCGAGTGGTTCAGCCGTTTTGAGCAACGCTTCGCGCAACATATCCTTGCTGCGCGAAAGTCGACTCATCACCGTTCCCATTGGAACATCCAGTTCCTGTGAGATTTGCTGATAACTCTTGTCTTCAAAGTAAAACATAACCACCATGATTCTGGCCAATGGGTTGAGCTGATTGAGGGCGTGATGAACCCAATCGACTCTTTCCAGGTTGTTTTCGCATGGTTCATAGTGGGTCTCTGGTTCGCACACTTGCGAATTAGGCAACGTCTTGTGTCGCGCTGATTCTTTCAATGAATGCCAATACAATCTGCGGGCTGTCGTGGCAAGCCAAGCCTGAGCCGACTCAAGCGAGCGAATTTGCCCCAGGTTCTTGATAGCGGCGACAAAAACTTGCTGACAGAGATCTTCTGCATCCGAACGTCGACCGCTAAGCCGATAACAATACGCATAAGTCCTTTCGTAATGGGATTCCACAAACGAACAGAGTTCGCTCTGGTTCGCACCCGTTACGGATTTGGCAGGGGCCCTTCCGCAGAGAGGCCTGCTATCGGAGAATTCAAGTTCCGACGACTCTTGCTTCAAGACATGCGCCTTGTCAGTAGGATTCAGATTGAAATCTTCCATTGAATCAACCTCGGTCCAACCCGTTGAGGGAACCGGACGCGACACACAAATAGAGCGACGGGAAAGAGCGTATATTCCCTACATTGTATAAGATTTTCGAATCCAGCGTGCGACACTCAACCGCTCCCCCACCCTTCAGATGGGTTATTTCCAAAAAAATATTGAGATGGTGGAATACGCGACAGCAAATGGAACTCTATATTTGTGAAGACAGCACGAATACATGTTGTGGTCATTTTGAATGGCCCGCTGCCTGCAAGACCTTTCGGGGATTGCGAGATTTAGCGGTTTGCGAGATTTAGCGGTTTGCAAGAGTTTCCTGCCTGCAAGCACCATTAGTTCGTGAGAGTCAGTAGTTGGTAATAGTTAGTAGTTGAAAAAAGAAATTGGTTCGCGAGACAAAGTCGTTTCGCGGATTTTTTGGTTCACCCTGTTTTTGGTTCACTTTGTTTTCGTTCAACACAGAACGGTAAGGAAGAAAAGAAATGAAGAAGTTACTTGGAATGTTGGCTGTTTGCGGTTTGGCTCTTGTAGTTGGTTGCCAACCAGCTGAGAAGCCAGCAGAAAAACCTGCTGATAAGCCAGCTGAAACCACCAGCACCCCAGCTCCAGAAGCACCAGCTGCTGATGCTCCTGCTGCTCCAGCCCCAGACGCTCCTGCTGCAGACGCGCCTGCTGCTCCAGCCGCTGACGCACCTGCTGCTCCAGCTGCTGATGCCCCAGCTGCTCCTGCTGCTGACGCTCCTGCTGCACCTGCTGGTGGCTCGAACTAATTTGGCCTGGCCGGATCTTTTGCGATTCGGTCACCCACAACCTAAGCCGCTCATTCGTCTAAGTTAAGCTAGTCGTCTGAGATAACGGCCCGAGTAGTCGAAGCTGATCAAGCAAAGCTGATCAAGCAAAGCTGAGCAATCAAAGCTGAGTCGAGTTGAATAACCCGACTCAGCTGAATCGATGGACCGTTGAGCTCTTAGGTAGATTTAGGTTTTGGAACGCGGGAGGGGGATTTTTTCGGTCCACCTCCCCGTTTTTTCTTGCTCGATTTGCCACTGGCATCTTCTTCGGTGAACTCTTCACCAATTCGATCTCGCAAACGTAAGATCTGATCACGAAGCGATGCGGCCTTCTCAAATTCCAAGGCCTCCGCAGCTTCCAACATATCTTCTTCCATGCTCTTGATGAGAGCTTCCGTTATCAATCGCCCTTCCTTCTTCGGCATCACAGCGTCTGTCGCACTCTTGCGTGCGGCAGCCACCGACTGAATACTGTCACGAACTGCCTTCTTAACGGTACGCGGCGTAATACCATGCTCTTGATTGTATTTTTCTTGCAGCGATCGGCGACGACGAGTTTCATCGATTGCCATCTGCATCGAATCGGTCATCGTATCCGCATACAAAATGACCTTGGCCCGTTCATTTCGAGCCGCACGACCAATGGTCTGAATGAGCGATGTACCGCTGCGCAAAAAGCCCTCTTTGTCCGCATCCAAAATGGCGACCAAAGAAACTTCGGGCAAGTCGAGACCTTCCCTCAGCAAGTTCACACCCACCAAAACATCGAATTGTCCCAAACGCAAACCTTGCAAAAGTTCGACTCGCTCGAATGCATCCAGTTCACTATGCAACCAGCGACAGCGAACATCTTGATCGACTAAGTACGAAGAAAGATCTTCAGCGAGCCGCTTGGTAAGCGCAGTCACTAATACGCGGTCACCACCAGCCACACGCGCCCGAATCTCCTCCAGCAAATGTTGAACTTGCCCTTTCGCAGGAATCACTTCCACAATCGGATCCAACAATCCGGTGGGCCGAATGATCTGCTCAACGACTTCGCCACCGCATTTTTCGAGCTCATAATCCGAAGGTGTAGCCGACACAAAAATCGCTCGACTGATTTTTTCTTCCCACTCAGCAAACATCAAAGGGCGATTGTCCAAAGCACTCGGCAAGCGAAAGCCATGGTTGACCAAAGTTTCTTTTCGACTCTTGTCCCCAGCGTACATCGCTCTTACCTGAGGAATCGACACGTGTGATTCGTCGATGATGACTAGGTAGTCTTTCGGAAAAAAGTCGTAGAGTGTATCGGGCGTTGCCCCAGGTGGTTTTCCCGATAACGGGCGACTGTAATTTTCAATTCCCGGACAATGTCCCACCTGCATCAACATTTCCAAATCGAATTTCGTTCGAGCACTCAGACGCTGGGCTTCCAGCAATTTCCCTTCGGCCTTGAACTTCTCAAGTTGATCTTCGAGTTCCTTCCTGATTTCTTGAACGGCCCGTCCAATGCGATCTTCGGGCATCACGAAGTGCTTTGCAGGAAAGATATACGCCTCTGGCATATGCCGCACGACTTCACCCGATGTAGGATTGATGATCGAGATTTGCTCTACTTCATCACCCCACAATTCAACTCGATAAGCGAATTCTTCGTACGCGGGCCAGATCTCAACACTATCACCGCGTACACGAATTTTTCCACGCTCGAAAGCGACATCATTGCGTTGATATTGAATGTCGACCAATCGCAACAGCATTTGGTCTCGATCGATCACTTTTCCCACGCGTATTGGTACGACCATTTTGCGATAGTCGTCTGGTGAACCCAAGCCGTAGATACTTGAGACGCTGGCTACAATAATCACATCGCGACGACTGACCAATGCGCTGGTGCTCGCGAGCCTCAATCGATCGATCTCTTCGTTGATGGACGCATCTTTTTCGATATAGACATCGCGTTGAGGGATGTACGCTTCTGGCTGATAATAATCGTAGTAGCTGACAAAATAATGGACGGCATTATTGGGAAAGAAGTCTCGGAACTCCGAGTAAAGCTGAGCGGCCAAGGTTTTGTTGTGACTTAGGATCAATGTGGGCTTTTGCAAGCGTTGAATCACATTGGCCATCGTAAAGGTCTTACCTGAGCCGGTCACCCCCATCAGCGTTTGGCAACGCTTTCCGCTTGTGAGCCCTTGCACCAATTGTTCGATCGCCCGAGGCTGATCCCCTGCTGGTTCAAATTGGCTGGAAATCTGAAACAATTCCGTTGAATACTCGAACGTCATCCTGTCAATTCCTGGGCTCGAATTCCTGCTTTCCAGTTTCCAAGATCCAATCCGGCGTATTTCCCGGAATTTTCAAAAGGGTGGGAAGCGTATCGTTGGGGCGAGATTTCGCGTTTTCTGGCGTCAATCTAGTCCCCACGGGGTTCTAATTTGAGGTATTATAGAGGGTTTGGAGCGTGAAGGGCATGGAAACCCCACCAGGATTTGGTCCGATTTTTCCCTTCGCCGTCGACTCGGACCTGGCACTAGTGAACAAGGAAAGGACCACTGTGAAAAGTCTCATGAGGCGTAACCGCTCCCTGCTGGGTTGGTTTCTGTGTGCTTGGATTCTCGCCATTCCTTCCGTCGCTGCCGAATCATTTCGTCTGCAAACCCTAGATGGAACCACCGTTGAAGGGACAATCGTTTCGATTTCGGCGCAAAAGGTGCAACTCTCGACCGCCGCTGGTGTCCAAGAGTTTCCAGGCGAACAAATTCGGTCGCTGAAACAACTTTTTAAGTCACAACCCGAAACCAAACTAGCTCCGATTGCCGTTGAACTTCGAGATGGCTCCAGTCTAAGAGCTAACTCAGCGGAAATCGTCGGCAAAACGGCGAACATCAAAATCGGAGACGCCGAGCAGAAAATTCCAGCAGCCGAAATTCGCTGGATTCGATTTCGCGAAACAGTACCCGCCAACGATTCGGCTTGGCAGGAGATCTTAGCGGCCGAACTCAAGTCCGACCGACTCATCATCATCCGCTCTGGCGATACTCTGGATACGATCGAAGGACTTGTGGCTGGAATGGATGCCAACGAAGTTCGCTTCAGTTTTGATGGCGAAGAAATCAAAGCCCCTCGTAACAAACTATTGGGCATGATGCTTTTTTCGAATGCCAAAAAATCTTACAGCCCTGCCAAGATCAAAGTCACCACTCGGAAACAAGATTCCTTTGCCGCAGTAACCGTCGAATCCATTCGCGAGAACAACATCGACTTGCTCAAAGTTGTAACGTCGGGCGACTTGGCTTTCAAACTTCCTCTCGAGCAAATCGATCAACTTGACTTTTCCGCAGGCAACTTGCAAATGGTGGCCGAGCTCTCTCCCGTTCAAACGGCAGCCATATTGGAATCGGACTTTCCTGGCGACACCAAATTGGCTCAAAAGTTATTCGCACCCCATCCCGACCATTATGGACGCGATGCCACCGAAAACGATTTACCGAAAACAGATCTGTTATTCCAAGGCTCAGGTAGCACCGAATATCGCGTGCCCGATGGCATGAGTCGATTTCAAACAACGATTGCCGGGAGTCCACAAGCTCAATTGCGTGGCTGGACTGTTATTACTGTGCAGCAAGAAGAGAAGATTCTCTTTCAGCAAAGTTTCCGTCCTGAAAGTGAGCGGCTATCGATCGACGTACCGGTCGTTGCGAAACGACGCTTGACATTAAAAGTTCAACCTGAAAATGAACGCCAAGCGGACGATACGATTTGGTGGCTTCAACCGAGGTTCGTCAAATGATGACCCAACACACAATTCCAGCTTTCCCCAAGTCCTTTATCCTTGCCTTGACGCTACTTGCAGTAACGCCGTTGTGCTATGCGCAAGAATCGTCGACCGATCCTGCATCGGCTCCTGCTTCTCCAGCCAATGGGGATTTGGACGCTACGATCGAACAAATTGAAAGTTCACGAATTGCGGCGATTGAGCGCGCGATTCGCCCAACTGTTGCCGTTTTTGGTAACGGTGGCGAGGGAGGCGGTAGTGGTGTGGTCATAACACCTGATGGCTACGCACTGACAAACTTCCACGTCACCAGTCCGTTCGGCACCAATATGCGTTGCGGAATGTCGGATGGAAAAATCTATCCAGCCGTATTGGTTGGAGTGGATGCGACGGGAGACTTGGCCCTCATCAAGTTATTGGGGCGAAACGATTTCCCTGTCGCCACCTTAGGCGACAGTCGAAAATTGCAAGTCGGCCAATGGTGCTTTGCTGTAGGTAATCCGTTTTTGCTGGCCACGAATCTGCAACCGAGCGTTTCCTACGGCATCATCAGCGGCATTGAAAGATACCAATACCCAGCAGGGACCATTCTGGAATATGCGGATTGTATTCAAACCGATGCGGCTATTAATCCAGGCAACTCAGGCGGCCCTCTCTTCAATCGCGACGGCGAATTAATCGGTATCAATGGACGTGCTTCGTTTGAAAAACGTGGCCGTGTTAATGTGGGTGTCGGCTATGCAATTTCCATCAATCAAGTAAAGAACTTTGTGGGTGCGCTCCGCAGCGGTCGCTATGTCGATCATGCCACGTTGGGTGCAACCGTCTCGACCGACGATGGTGGACGCGTTCGGATTTCGAACATTCTCAATCGCAGCGATGCCTATCGCCGCGGACTACGCTACGGAGACGAAATCGTGGAAGTTGCTGGACGCAGCATTCGCACGACCAACGAATTAAAAAATGTTCTCGGTACGCTGCCGAGCCATTGGAGAGTGAAAGTCAAGTACCGCAATTCCAACGATTCCTATGAAACGTTGGTACGCCTGCAAGCCGTACATACCAATGAAGAGTTGCTTGAACTTGTGCAAGGTGGCTTGCCCGGCATGGGCCCACAGCCCAAGGATCCGCAGGAAGAGAAAGAACATGCCCCCAAAGATAAAGAGGCGTCCCCACCCACCGAAAAAGAAACAGCCCAAGACGACCTGCAACCTAAGCCATCTCAAGAGTGGAAGAAATGGTTCATCGAAAAAGATGGCTTCGCTAACTACTTCTTCAATCAGTTCGAACGTCAACAAATCCTTACCAAATATCGTGAACAACTTGGCCCTCTAACTCCCAATGGAACTTGGCAACTGACTGGCAATTGGGTTGGCGATGATCGTAGTGTTGATATCCGCTTAAACGATAACAAAATCGAATATTCAAAAGGTGGTATTGTACAAACGATCGATCCCAAGCAAGGTTTTTCAAAGGTGATCTCCAAACGCACCACCGACGGCCTGCCGCTGGTGCTAGGACTATGGCGTGAGTTAATGCTCAGTTCGGGAAACGCCAAAGGTAACCTGATCGACTCGGCACTTTATCTCGGAACGATGCCGCTACTTGGAAATGCACCTCTTCATCATGTGTTGGAGATTCAAATTAGCGATACCAAAATGTGGGTTTACTTTCATCCAGACAATGGTCAGCTAGCGGCTATCGAACTGTACGGTGACGAAGACGACGATCCCGTCGAAGTTTATTTTGACCAAGCTGCGACTTTCAATAATCATTCCTTACCCACTCGGATGCGATTGCAGTACGGTGTCGAACCAACAGCTATCTTCAATTTGAAGCAAGCCGATCTTTCGGTACCACCTGTCGCCGAGGTTAAGCCTGAGGAGAGTGGATCATGAAGAATACACTCACAGGCTGCTGGGCTTTTGTATTGATGTTGAGTCTTGGAATTTTCCAACCCTTGGGCCTTTTGGCAACAGAAACTGATCCTGTACCTCAAAGCACTTCATGGATCAACGTGGTGCGAACGGTCCAAGATAAAGTCGTCAAGATTTATGGTGCCGGTGGTGTACCTGGTCTCGAATCCTATCAAACCGGTATCATCATTTCTCCAGAAGGCCACATACTAACCGCCTGGAGCACCGTACTGGACGCCGACATGGTGACGGTGGTCACCACTCAAGGCCAACGCTTTGAAGCCAAAATTTTGGGGATGGATCCAAAACTAGAAATCGCTGTACTCAAAGCAGACACGAGTAATCTTCCCTTCTTTTCGTTGAAAGACCTCCCCAAGCCTGATGTTGGAGCCCGCGTATTGGCGGTCAGCAATCTCTTTGGTATCGCGACCGGAAACGAAGCTCCAAGCGTTCAGAAGGGTAGCCTATTAGCGATGAGCGATCTCAAAGAACGACGTGGAAAATCGGGAGTCATTTATCAGGGCCCTATTTATGTCATCGATGCGATGACCAATAACCCTGGTGCAGCGGGAGGAGCCTTGACCGATTGGAAAGGAAATCTCGTTGGTCTAATCGGAAAAGAACTTCGTGACCCTCAATCTAACTTTTGGTTGAACTATGCGATTCCCATCACGGAGCTACAAGACTCGATTCAAGCAATCATCGAAGGGAAAACGGTTGCTTCCAAAAACGAAATGGCCGTGGTGGAAAATCCTCACGAGCTCATTCAACTCGGAATCGTCTTGGTACCAGACGTTCTTTCGAAAACCCCTGCCTACATCGATCGCGTTTTACCTGATTCGCCTGCCGCAAAAGCGGGCCTTATGGTAGATGATTTGATTATCATGGTAGGCAACCAACGAATTGATGCTCAAAATCGCTTGCGCACGATTCTGCAATCGATCAGCCAAGATGATGCCTTGGATCTGATGATTCAACGCGGTTCTGAAATCGTTCCCGTTAAACTTAGACAGGAGTAAATGCTGTGCCCTTGAGAAACTGCGTTTACTTTTTCTGGATGATTCTCGCATGTTGCTTTGTAAGCAGTTCACAAGCTCAGCAAAGTGGTGAGCTCCCACAAGAGGCTATCGATCGAGCCACACTATTGGCCGCCGATTCCGTCGTTCAAATTGAAACGATCGGAGGCCTTGAACAAGTGGGGCAAAAATTGGCGAACAGCGGCCCCACTACGGGAACCGTCTTGAGTGAAGAAGGCTGGATTATCGCGAGCAGCTACAGCTTTCAACAATCTCCGGCGGCGATTGTGGTACGCACTAAAGATGGCAACCGGCAATCCGCCAAACTAGTGGCTCGTGATCGAAGTCGCGAATTGGTTTTGCTGAAGACCGATGCGAGTCCACTGCTAAAAGCCATCGTTCCCGCTCCCCCGGAAAGTATCCAAGTGGGCGAATCATCCCTGGCGCTCGGTAAAGTTTTTGATCCAGCTCGCCCTAGTGTATCAGTGGGTGTCGTTAGTGCGATCGGCCGTGTTTGGGGAAAAGCAATTCAAACGGACGCCCGTATTTCTCCCAACAATTACGGCGGACCTCTTATCGATTTACAGGGACGCTGTCTTGGTATTTTGGCTCCGCTAAATCCTGGTGATGGATCGCCCGAGGATGGTACACAATGGTATGACTCCGGCATCGGCTTCGCAGCCGCAAGCGATCAAGTATTGCGCGGATTCGAGGAACTCAAAGCGGGCAAAGATGTTCTACCGGGTCGCATCGGCGTCTCATTATCGACCCAAGATGATTACTCAGGCCCTGTTTTTGTCGCAGGTGCTGCGGCGAATTCACCGGCAGCAGAGGCTGGCCTAAAGCGAGGTGATCGTTTTTTGGAAATCAATGGTAGGCCGATCGAAATGCTCGCGCATCTAAAATTGCAACTGGGAGTCCTCAATGCGGGAGACTCTGCACGGCTCAAGATACAACGCGGCCCAGAGCAACTCGAAATTCAATGTAAGTTGGTGGCCGAAATTCCTCCCTATCGTCCACCTTATCTTGGCATCATTCCATCTCTGGATGCCAATAACCAAGTCATTGTAAAGAGTGTCGTACCTGATTCACCCGCCGCCAAAATTGGCTTGGCAACAGGCGATCGATTGGTTGAACTGGCGGGAACCCCCATCACATCCATCCGGGAACTAACCGATATTCTTCAAAACCAATCGGTAGAGAAGCCAACTCCAATCGTATGCCAACGCGACGGCACCACGACCGGTTTACCACAGACGGTTCAATTGGAAGCCTGGCCTACCGATCCTGTTGTTAAGCTTGCCGATGATGTGAAGCCACCGACACCACCTGCTCAACCGGCCGCTGGAACCGGAGTCATCGACTTACCCCTGGGAGACGTAGCCAACAAGTGCTTTGCGTTTGTTCCTCCCACCTATACCGCTGAAGTGCCACATGGAGTTTTGATAATTCTCCCAGAGGCGGGCGAGATTGATCAACGCGCCTATCTGGATCAATGGGAACCTCTCTGCCGCAGTCATCGTTGGATATTGGCTGTTCTCTCCTCTGCGGACAAAAAAGCTTGGACTCGAGATGAAATTGAATTGGTGGGTAGATCCTTAACATTGCTGCAAACCAACTACAACGTTGATCCACATCGAGTGGCCACATTGGGTATTCGTTCAGCCTCTCCCTTAGCGATCGTGGCCGCTTTTGGACAACGCACAAAATTCAATGCCTTGATTGTTTTAGGGGGCGAGTTTCCACCGCGCGGGAACGTACCTGCTGGGCAACCACAAGAATGTATTCGCACTTTGATCGTGAATGATTCGGACGGCAATTCGGATGTGGCGGAGAAATTAACCGACTTAGGCCACCCCACGGGCACGCTCCAAGCTACGGTTGAAGCTGGAGGAAAAGTTCCTGCGGCCTCCAGTGAAATCATTCAATTGTGGCTAAGAGGTTTGGAACGACTGTGAACGAACCTTTATGGCGAACGGGATTGCGAGAACTTTGGAAAGGACTTGCTGATAACCCCAGTGATCGAAGCGACACCATCGATGTCGAACTTGGGCCCGATGGTAAAGCCATTGAAGATCCCTGGAGCCCCAAAGCCCTCAAGAAAAAGGGAAATTGGATAACGGGGATCGCCGTTTCACTTTTGGTATGCGCCGTTGTGTTTTGGCTACTCCCGCTTTCGGATGAAAGCAGCCGTGGAATGATCAGCGGCATGTTTTTGAAGTTAGCTCTCTTTTTCGCAGGTCTGCGTTTAGCTTGGCCGCAATTGAGTTATCTTTTTCAATTCAAGATTGGTTTTGCTGGGGTCATGCTGTTGTTGGTGGCCGGAATCATATTTGTGGCTCGCCCCCGAGCCGCCCTGGTAGCTTGGCCACTGTTGGTGACCTTGGCAGGCGGCCTAACTTTCTTGGGGTGGCTATCCCAGAAACTCAACCGTTCATCTTCTTCGCGGCCCAAATCTAATCGTCGCTAGCATTAATACTGCTAATACCCGCGGGTTATTGCAAGCTAAAGTCGTTTTATTCGATACAGCTTGCCAACCGTCACGACTGCTTCAATTATTCTCACCGTGAACACCCTCAAATTCGAAAAAAACCTACCAGCTGGCATAGAAGTTAGCCGAAAACAACTCTTGGATATACACGGCAAGCAGTCTAGCTGCGCGAGGGGGGTAATCTCGCAACTGGTAGACCTTGTCTCGTCACGACATCGAGGACTTCAGTGGCACGAAGGCGACTGAACCCAAAGATGTCCGAGGAGCGCTGCTGAGTAGCTGGTCAGGAAGATAGAGCTACTTGCGGTTGTCGATTCGGATAGCTGAGGCGAGCCGGTCATTACGTCAGTATGAGTTCCCCCCACGCCGCCGGAAGGCTGGCCCAGAAACCTGTCGAGGCAACCTCGGCACCGTAATGCGGATTGTTTTACCAATTGGAAAGTTTCGGTTTCGTTCGCGAGACTGGTGCCGTCAAGCCACCGTGGTCAGCGATCGGCAGGAAGCCACTTGGACCACTGGAGTTTTATCGTAGGAGGGTTCCCATGCGACGATTTTTGTTTGGCATGGTGATTGCGTCGATGACCATTTCGGCACCGGCAATGGTGTTCGGTGGTGATCGCGAGATCGCCCAGGCCATCATGACGCGACTGGAGCAGCAGAAGGCCGAAGGGCGACTGAAGGGCTTTGATATTGACTTGGAAGTCAAGCAAGGCGTCGTCTACCTCCGCGGCACTGTAAGCTCATCGCAACAATTGGCTGACGTTGAGAGTGCTGCGAAGCAAGCTACTGGCGTCACCAATGTAGTTAGTGAAATGAAGATCACAGGTGAAGAAGCGAAAGTTCCTGGTTTCTCGCTGAAAGAAGCATTGAAGGCCGCTCGCACCGGTGCAGACAATGCTGTCAAACCAGCTGCAGCAACCACAACCGCTTCAAACAGCGACGAGAAAGTAACGGACAGCGTTATCGAGCAATTGAAGCTCGAAAAGAATGCTGGCAACCTTCGTGGTTTCCAGTTGGATGTCCGCACAGTTAACGGCGAATGCTGGGTTGGTGGTCGTGTTGCAAGCCAAGCTCAAAAAGACTTGGTGATGGACATTGTCAACAACACTCAGGGCGTGAAGAAAATCCTCGATGAAGTTAGCGTTGTCGATTCGAGCGTTGTAGCCGCAGCTAACAACGAATATTCGTCGATGCCAAACGTCGGTGGTGTTCCTCACATGGCTCCTCAGCCAATGGCTCCTTCGATGTTGGCAGCAGCCCAAGATGGCTCGCCTGTTCCAATGCAAGGATCTGGCCCAGTACCTTACGGTGTTGGTGTTCCACGATACGATCAGCCTTACATGCCATCTTATGCTTGGCCAAGCTACGCAGCTTACCCGAACTACGCTGCTGTAACCTATCCTAAGCAATACAGCCCATCGGCATGGCCATACATCGGCCCATTCTACCCATACCCACAAGTTCCGCTGGGATGGCGTAAAGTGACCTTGGAATGGGATGACGGTCTGTGGTATTTGGACTTCCAAAGCAAGTAATTTGCTAGGGAATTCGCTCTAGTCGATTGTAAATTCACAGTGGCAAAGCCTTCGTGCCCCGCTCAACGGGAACACGAAGGCTTTTTTTGTTTAGTGGTTCAGTGATTCAGTTTTCAGTGATTCAGTGGTTCAGTTTTCAGCGTGAAAGAACATAGCTAAGGGGAGATTACAGCGCTCGTCCTAAAGACACACTTCCTCACTTCCTCACTTCCTCACT
>JAFLCP010000030.1:50328-60927 GCA_017303505.1 Planctomycetota bacterium
CACTTCCTCACTTCCTCACTTCCTCACTGAATCACTGAATCACTGAATCACTGAATCACTGAATCACTGAAAACTGAACCACTACGATCCCTTTTCGCGAAAAGATCGTAAAAACCCGCAAGTTCGTCATAGGTTCACAACGATACAAGAGTTATGACTGATCCACTCTTAGGATCAGCTTTTCAAAGGCAGCCTATGGAGGCCGCCAACGTTCGATGCTGAGGGATACATCGATGTCGAGTAAGCTTGTCACGAACATGGCAGGATGGTTAGTAGCAGCTGGCTGCATTACCAGCACGGGCTGTATTGGTATGAGCGGAATGACCTTAGGAATCTTTAGCATTCCGGTCCCCGTTAGCCCCTACTTCCAAGATCAGGAAGAATTGGAATTTTGGAATCACGAACGATACGAACGTGTTCCCATCATGGGTCCTACGACCGCTGGCGGTCCGGTAGTGGCTCTTGATCCACCAAGCGACGATGAAGTGATGCAAGCTCTTGAGCGTGCACGACCTGTTCGCGGTGGCCTGCCTTTACTTCACGAAAAGCAACGTAACAACGTTCGCATCGTGAAGGAAAAGATTGCAGATTACATCGATCCACCTCGCTTCATTCCAACCATTGGTTTCGCCGAATTGCATCATGCACACTACAAGTGCACGATCTATTACAGCGAACGCATCATCAACGGTTGGCCTGTACCGTACACCCTAAATGACCAAGAAGCGGTTGAAGTGTTGTACATCGACCACAACCACTTCCATATGTGCGGAAACCCAGAAACGGGTCCTTCCAGCCCATACTAATCGCAATCGAGTCCGATCAGCGATCACTCCCTCTAAGTCGCCTGACTTGGTTTGCAGAGACAACAAAACCCACAAGTGAAATTCGCTTGTGGGTTTTTTCGTGTTTGTCTCTAAACTAAACTGCGATAGCTGGACTTCACTTCAAGACTCTATCCCAAAGATAAACCGCTTATGACAACGCTGACACACCGAGACCTCGAAGGCAAAGTGGCTGTGGTCACTGGAAGTTCCAGCGGCATTGGTCGAGCCACAGCCATAGAACTGGGACGACGTGGAGCGGCGGTTCTATTGCATGGATATAAGAATCTGGATGGGCTGCAACAAACTGCTCGACACCTGCTCATGCAACGGGTCGATTCGCGGTGTGTGGTCGCCAATCTCAGTGAACCGGAAAGTTGTGAGCGCTTGATGGAAGCTGCGTTTGCCTGGCAAAACCATGTCGACATCTGGGTCAATAATGCGGGAGCCGATGTCCTGACAGGCACCACCGCCAAACTTGGTTTCGCGCAAAAACTTCAACGTTTGTGGGACGTAGATGTCAAAGCGACGATCCTGTTAGGTCGGTCCGTCGGCGAACGAATGTTTCAGCAGGCAACCGAATCCGCTCGGCCAGTTATCATCAACATAGGCTGGGATCAAGCTCAGGCTGGCATTGAAGGGGACGCGGGCATGTTATTCTGTCCCACTAAATCAGCCGTGATGGCCTTCTCACAAGCCTTAGCCCAACACCTTGCCCCGAAGGTAAGAGTCAACTGCGTAGCACCAGGCTGGATCCGCACCAAATGGGGCGACAACACATCAGAATATTGGGATACGAGAGCTACAACCGAATCGCTGTCCAATCGCTGGGGTGAAGCCCATGATGTGGCCTCAGCTATCGGTTATCTTGCATCCCCCAGCACTGATTTTCTCAACGCCGTCATCGTCCCCGTCAACGGCGGTCAGCGATGTTACGCGGACTCGAAAACTTATTCTGGTTCCAAGCCCTTCAATGCGGCAGCTGGCCATTGATAGCCGAGGCCTTGTCCAGCGAGCAATTCAGTAGGTACGCTGCCACTGCGAATTTTGAACATCGGGCCATACTCTTCCAACCAGGGAAGATTTCCTTCAGGACAATACTGGCGACCATTTCCTTCAATCGCGGCGACGGTTGGAATTCGTGCTGCTAGTGAAGCAGAATGCAGGAACGAAGCACCGATACACGTCAAATCTTGTACACAGAGGAAGAGTCCATAATGTTGGGCTGCGGCAGCCATCAACAAGGACTCTGTTTGCCCTTTGCACGCTTTAAGGGCCACGCCGTTGTAGCCCATCTGTCGAGCGCGCTGCATCGTATCAAGGTCCAACAGGCCTTCATCCAACACCACTGGCTTGGAACGAGAAACGCGATGCATCGTCTGCTCAGCCATGGGGACTAAGTCGCGCGATGTGGGTTGCTCAATGTATTGGATGCGAGGAAAACTTGTTTTGGACAAGCGATCAATGCGTTCCAAAAATTCAATCACATAATCTTCGTTTGGGCATCGTTCGTTGAAGTCCACCGAATAGCGCCAAGTTCGCTCGGGAGCGATGCGATTGGTAATGCGATCTACTTCGGTGACACGGCCCACGTCCCAATCGAGATCATCCCCATCCAACTTGATCTTGAGATGACTCAAGCCCTCGGTTTGGATCCACTCATCCAACGTCTCCGGTAATCCATCACCGACCTTGCGTTTTACATCATCTTTGCCCAGCGGATCCGAAGCACCTACCAAATGGTAAAGTGGCATCATCGATTTGGGAGCCCGCGTGGTGAAGCGATCTAAATAGAGGCCAGCAAATTCAGTCCCGAGATAGAACGACAAATCTTCCGAGCAAAACTCTTCGCCCAAACAATCGAACGAGCTCATTCCCAAACTGCGTCCATACGCATCATGAATGGCTGCTTCGATCGGACTGGCCGACAGCAGGATTGCCAATGCGGGAATCGATTCAGGAAGTTTCATGAGTTGCGCGACATCTTCAGCCAATGCCGCATGACCTTTGGACAACTCATGCGTGAGTCGCAAAGGATGCCCATACTCCGAGAAGGTTGCGGCCTGAGCAGCAATCTTCTCGAATAGGCTAATCAATGGTAACGAAGTCAATGAAGAATTGAGTTTCTTGCTAGGCCATGCCCACGCATTTCCCAGGGTCATTTCGCCGTAACCGACGGTTTGCTTTCCCGTACCGCGACTCTCAACGACAACACGCGCTCTTAGAACAACAACATCTTTGACTTCGCGTCCACCAAACTTCATCGGTGAACGATAGTTGTATTTAACGCGATAGGTTTTCACCTCGCGAATCGCTATATCGGTAGGCTTCATCGAAACCGACTTTCGTTACTCAGTATTGGGGCGAATCAACGGCCCGCAACAAAATGCCACTACACACAATTACACCAACGAATACAGCCCCATTGTGGTATCAACAGGGAGTTACTGCGTAAAGTAACATATTCAAGCGAGCGTGACACTATGGTAGCGTCCGCTTCCCAGATTCAAGAGCCTCACCAACCGCTTTACGCGGCAAATCAAAGCAACTTTTTGCGAACGGCCCAAATCGCAGCCTGCGTACGATCGACCACGCCAACCTTTCGCAAGATGTGCTGGACGTGTTCCTTCACGGTTTCGTAGCTGATTTCCAGTTGTTGAGAAATCTCGCGATTGGTCAAGCCCGAAGCCAACAGCCTTAAGACCTCGCCCTCGCGTTGCGTTAGCGGAATGTCGATATCGGTAGACTGACGCGGAATGGCGGCTGCCCCCGTTATGCGACGCAATTCTTCACGGGACCAAGTCGACTCGCCAGCGGCCGCTTTGCGAATGACCTCAAGCCATTTATCTCGATCTTCGCTCTTGAGCAAATAACCAGCCGCCCCAAGCGCCAAAGCACGTGCCACATAATTCGGATTGTCGATGGCAGAGAATAAGACAACAGGTAAGCGAATACCTTCCAACTGCAATCGCTGAAATGCAGTCAGTCCATCCATCGGTTCCATTCGCACGTCGACCACCGCCACATCGAATGCTTGAGTGCGACATTTTTCGAGGAATTCTTCACCGCTTTTCGCGTCCGCGACGATCTCAACATCTGAGCCGGCTAGAAGTTCTCTGAACCCTACGCGAATGATCTCTTCATCATCAACGACAAGAACCTTGATGGCCATATTCCGTCAGTCCTGCTGTTCCATTCAACAGCAACCAACCAGCCACAACGGATGCAGAATGCATCGATAGAGCGGTACGATTGCGTGGTTGAGGGTTACATAAGTTGCCTATAAAGCTCGCTCGACCTGGACGCTCCGCTCTACCCACACAAACCGCATACCGGGTATATCCACACCAGGCGCGTTTGATGAGTTGCGACAATTCAAATTTGCGTCCGCCGAAGCGATACGATTTACAGGTCTCTGGCCATCATTCCCTACAACCATGCTCCAGACACCGTACATCGGGAAGTATAACATGAACTTTATGGGGTGTGTCGAGTTCGATGTGACATTTCGACACGGAATTTGCTTAGTTTCATAGTGCTCGTTCGCACCATTGGAATATCAACTTTTCGAATGTTTCCCCAATGGAGTGTCAACCTTGAAACGGCGGTTTACACTCTGTGAGCGGAGGAAAGTGGGTAATGAAAATCAGATTCACCCAAGCGAAATCTAATGTCGAATATGGCCCCGCAACGCTACTCTTAAGCTGGCTGCTCACCAATTAATCAACAGGGATAATCCCCATGAATTCGCACGAACTAGCCCAACGCATTCCCGCCGTCGATTACCAGCCTCGCCACCCCCGAAGCCTGCGCCCCCGAATTGGCGTTATGGGTTGCGGCGGTATTATCAAACACCACCTTGAAGCCTATCGTGATGCTGGCTGGGATGTTGTCGCGTTGTGCGATCCGATCGTTGAACGATGTCAAACGGCTGCCACTAACTTTTTCCCGAATGCTCAAATTTATTCGGATTATAGGGAACTGCTAAAACGATCCGACATCGATGTGGTCGATATCGCCACTCATCCGCCGGAGCGGGCGGAACTCATCCGCGCAAGCCTCCTGGCGGGCAAACATGTGCTGAGTCAAAAGCCATTTGTTACGGACCTCGACGTTGGCGAAGAATTAGTTCGATTAGCCGAGCGTTGCCAAAGAAAACTCGCCGTAAATCAAAACGGCCGCTGGGCTCCCCATTTCAGCTATGCTCGTCATGCAATCGAAGCTGGGGTTATTGGCAAACCGTTCGCCGCTCACCTTTCCGTTCATTGGGACCACACCTGGGTTCGGGGGACGGCGTTTGAGCACGTAAAACATCTCATTTTGTATGACTTTGCCATTCATTGGTTCGACATGTTGCGAATGCTCCTACCGCACTCCGAGCCCACACGAGTTTTTGCGTCGACGGCCCCTGCCCCACACCAAACGATTATGCCGCATTTACTGGGGCAGGCGATTGTCGAATGGCCCGAAGCCCAGGCAACGCTTGCCTTCGACGCCGCCTTGCCTCACGGCCAACAGGATCGCCTCTTCGTCGCCGGTTCCGAAGGGAGCATCTTTAGCTATGGAGAAACCTATCAGGACCAAAAGCTCTCGGTGCGAACCGCAACGGGAGAATGGTCACCCCGCCTGCAAGGAAAATGGTTTTCGGACGGCTTCCGTGGAACGATGGGCGAACTTCTTTGCAGCATTGAAGAAGACCGGCTTCCATCGATCAATGCGGCCGATAACCTCAAAAGCCTTGCACTCTGCTTCGCCGCTGTGGCTAGCTCGGTGAGTCACGAGCCCGTCGTGCCAGGATCCGTACGCAAATTACCGACCTAATTCCGGCAGAAAGAAGCAGGCCGAAGCTCACCTCGGCTCCTTGCCGTCCCGTCACTCTTGTTAGATACTGTCGCCGCTTCACAGCGCAAACAAAATTCGCTCAACTGCAGCCGTAAGGCCACGAAACTAATTATGTCATTCGCACAGATACTAGCCGAAGAAGTCGTCCGCAAAGGGAATGGAGTCTGCGTTGGTATAGATCCTCGATTTGAGAGCTTACCCGATGCCCTTAAACCGACAGCCGCTTCTTCAACAGTAGCGCATTCCCCGGCAACTCGCGCAGCAGCCTATGCCCAATTTGGAAAGACGATCGTTGACATCGTTGCTCCGCTTGTACCAGTTGTAAAACCTCAAGCGGCGTTCTTCGAGCAACTTGGGCCCGCAGGTATGATCGCACTCGCAGAGGTCGTCCAGCACGCCATTCAACGTGGCCTCATTGTCATCCTCGATGGGAAACGAAATGACATCGGTACGACAGCAGAAGCGTATGCGGAAGCGTATCTGGGGCGAGGTGAAAAAAGTGGCTGGGGCTCTGATTCTTTAACCGTTTCTCCCTATTTGGGTCACGATAGCCTCGAGCCATTTGTCAAAACAGCCGTGGCTCGTGATGCTGGGATATTCGTATTGGTGAAGACCTCCAACCCTGGGAGTGGTTATCTCCAAGACCAGTTAGTGGGCGCAGGCCCTGAACGCGGAACCGTCTATCAGCACATTGCTGACCTCGTGCAAAAACTCAACGCTCCTCATCTCGCTCCCTGCGGCTTAGGCCCCGTTGGCGCTGTGGTTGGGGCCACCTATCCAGAACAACTTGCCGAAATGCGTCTACGTTTGGACTCTAGCTGGATCCTAATACCGGGATATGGAGCTCAAGGTGGAACAGCCAAAGATGTGGCGCTTGGCTTCAGGAGCGATGGCTTGGGAGCTCTAGTGAATAGTTCGCGCGGAATCATTTTCGCGCACTCATTGGCCCGGTATAGCGGCGCAGCCAGTTGGGAAGCCGCCGTTGAACAAGCAACTCGCGATATGATTGACGAGTTATCAGCCCATATTTCTAAACCACACTTGTAGCCATTGCTTACCTCCTCAACGACTCGCGTTCCTAATTCGTAATCCCTAATCCCTAATCCCTAATCCCTAATCCCTAATTCCTAATTCCTAATTCCTAATTCCTAATTCCTAATCCCTTCCCCGCTTGCTCTCATCGCGTTCCCCTGCCCCGATCGCTCGGTATCAACAAAAAAAGCACAGGCCCAAGCCTGTGCTTTTTTCAAATGTACGACTACTTTTTGGAATACGCCGTTCGGTTCGTTGATTTTGCAGCCTAGCCTCAAAGGATGCTCATCGACTCGAAGCAACAACGCTTCCCTAAAGCGCGAACCGCCGGAAGCATGCCGTTACTTTGGAGCAATCGTGCAGCTCATTTTTTTGCCTTGTTGTTGAGGCGGAGATTCGATCTTGCCGAATTCGGACAAAGTTGCGATGACCGACTCCATAATGCGACGACCTTCTTCAACGTGAGCCATTTCACGTCCTTTGAAAATCACCGACACCAACACCTTGTCTTTGTGCTGCAAGAAACCCATCGCTTGCTTCACTTTGAATTCGATATCATGTTCGCCCGTTTTAGGACGAAGTCGAATTTCTTTGGTTTTGGTTTGGTGCGTGTGAGCAGCACCAGCCCGCTTTTTGTTCTTTTCATATTTGTATTTGCCGAAGTCCATGATTCGGCAAACAGGTGGCTTTTCGGTAGGTGCCACCTCTACTAAGTCCAATCCAAAATCCCGAGCGCGGGCAATGGCTTCTTCGGTAGGAATAACTCCAAGCTGCTTTCCTTCTGGATCGATTACGCGAACTGGAGAGGTTCTAATTTGGCCATTGATTCTCGTCTGAGGCTGAGTCCGGTCGATTGCAAAACCCTTTCGTGAAGAAGTAACGTCCCGACAACTTTCCATAAAATGTGGGGATCGGTTCAAATATTCCCAGGAGTACAATGATTCAGTTTATTTCGCCCCACGTCAACTATAGTGTCCCTTTTTCCGCAGAAAATGGCCGCATTTGGGGCCAGTAGCCACCAATAAGTCACCTTCCTGTTCCCAAAGCCACTTGACGAATCGTGCCCTCGCTGGCACCATACCGACTCGATTTTTGACCAAAATCGGCGTTATGCGATTGAGATTTGTCAAACTGGGCAAAATCACCTTCCGTTGCCTCCGATTTTTCCGGTCTAAATCGCTGTCCAACCCACCCGATTTAGCGACTATTTTCCTCGCGATTTCTGCCCACCGTCGGCCATATCGACCGGCAGTGAGTGTAAGGGCTATGGCGCGGGAACTTGGGACGGTGATGGCAATTGGTATCCAGAAAAGAAATAAAGGTTCGTGCAGGAATTGGTCGAAATCGACAAAGCGACGGTTCAAGCGATTGGTCTGGGCTGGCCCCGGAAATCATCGAACGAATTCGCTTTTGAAGTGTCTAAAGTGCTGAGTGTGGTAGCAGCCTCTTGGACAGTCGGTATAATGCAAAACAGATTAAGTTAGTGTCCAACTCGCCTTCGCGATGGGTACACGACAAAAATATTAGGGCGGTTAGCTCAGTTGGTTAGAGCGCAACGTTGACATCGTTGAGGTCACTGGTTCGAGTCCAGCACCGCCCACTTGTATCCATGAAAACCTCCCTCAATTTTTTGAGGGAGGTTTTTGTGTTTCTATGGTGTGAGTTGGCATAGGGGCAACTAACCATCTTTACCCCACCCTGCAGATGTTGAACGTCGCAGCCCCAGCGCTCTGTCGACATTCTGCACCAACAACTTGCGGGGCTACTTAAAAGAGCCGATTCAACAACACCCGCATCTCTCCGTCTGCACCGCGATCTTCGGTCAATGGAGTACCGTAAGCCACTGTCATGGTTGTCGAACCGTACAAGAATGTTGGCCCGATATTCATGTTCACAATGTCCGCCGTGAAGTTCGAGGTTCCCAACTGCACGTTGCCTCGATTGTCACTAATGCTAACTCTGTCTGAATCATTGATTGTCGTGTTGTAATGCAGCTCAAAGGTCATCGCTAAACCTGTCTGACGGCGCCGATCTCGGTGCAACCATTTGCTCAGTGAGGTATCGAGATACAGATAGTTCTGCTCTTCCAAAACGCCTATCTGATCGAATTGCTGGCCATCGTTGTTGATGTAAACTTTGTTGCCGTTCGCCGCTGCATCCACTTGAATGTAGTTCTGCCAGAACCATTCATCGTTGTAGTGAAGAGTAGCCAAATAAGGCAACAATCGATATTGAGTGTTGCGGATCACTACCGCTTCTTCACCTGCTGAATTTCCAAACACAATGTCATCAGCGGTAGGAGTTTGCAAGATGAGACCTGAGGTCAAAACAAAACCATCGGTCGACCACAAGATCCCCTTAGCAGCGATACCGATATTCCCGAACTCTGTGTTTTGTGTATCCACCGCATTAGAGTCACTGAATGAGGCGGAGTTCAATGTCATCGCGATTGGCAAACGGACTTCAATAGAAGTTAAGCCGTCGATAAACGTTCGTTCGATGCCGGGCACAAATCGTTGGATGTTGATATCGTTGGGCGTTAGCCGCGCGTTGTGGAATAAGCTGTAATCCAAAAACAAGCGATCACGAGGAATCGGACTATTGCTATCCGAAGTTTTGAATCGCCCAATCCCTACACCAGGAGATAATGGCTGATCGGTAAATGCACCGGTATAGGTACCTCCGGCCCCTAAGTTCACGCCGCTCATAAGCGCGGTTTGACCATCAGGCGCAAAGAAGTCGCCAATGCTACTCAAACTCTGCAACGAGTTGTAAGTCGAGCGATCGGTATTGAGTCCGGATAGATTGGTTGTCGCATAGCCTGGAATATCCGCAGCTTCGGGAGCCAACGGTGCGAGGGTAGATGACTCAAATCCATTACCGTCGTTCCCAACCTCGCTTCCCGCTTCCAGTTCAGTACGGCTCGACGCGTCTGAATTTTCTGGACAAGGAATTGTTACGGGCGGACATTCAGGTGGGCCTATTTTCTTCATGGGGATAAGCTTTTTGAACGGCTCGCCCCCAAACACTGATACGGGATAAGCTGTTACGCCTATCAACGCCAAAATCAATCCAAACCTGGCTCGCATAACAACACTCCCAGACCCTATTGATCGAACATTGACGAAGATCGGAATAAGCGCTAAATCTCAGCGTCTATCGGCATTTCTTGAGGAAAAATAGCGAGATTCCATCCAGCCCCCACATCCTTCCAGGCTTACCTAACCCAACCTCAAGCTAGCTGCCATTGGTCCATGGCAAACCTCCCCTTTTGAGCACTTCTGTTGTTTCTTGCCCAATTTCGCCGCTACAATTCGAAGCGTACTGCGATAACTTCTCTGCGTCTCGATTTTTTTCGAAAGTTATCCTGTACGTCCCCTGCTGCGCGAGTGATACGTTCATGAGATGGAACAAGCTGGAATGACTTCGCTCAAGTGTTTGATAATTTTTTTCTTTGCATGCGGAACATTGCTGTCGCCGTTAAAGGCTCAGCCGCAAGTGGACCGCAAATTCGATGGAGTTGAAGTCAAAAAACGCGTAGCACCTGCGGTGGTCAAAATTGAAACGGGGGGAGCATTCGGGACCGGCTTCTTCATTCGACCGGAAGGCTGGATCCTAACCAACTACCATGTGATTAAAGACGCACCGATCGATCTGGTCGCGCGTGCTCCATTTGTACGTGTGACGTATGGCCTTCCAACGGAAGATGGAACCATAAGAGCCCAAGATGCAGCCTCTCTCTGGGCTAGTGTTTATCGCGTCGATCGACGTTCCGATTTGGCGCTTCTATTGGTGCATTCTCTTCCGCAAGGGATGAAGACGGTACCGTTTGTACGCTTGGCCGCCCAAACACCGGCTGAGGGAGGAACATGCTTTGCCATCGGAATGCCATTGGCTGGGA
>JAFLCP010000031.1 GCA_017303505.1 Planctomycetota bacterium
AATCTCATCTCTTCCTCTCAGGTCTCTTTTCACTTCGATGTTCTCCGATTTTCCCCAAAAATCGTTGGTTAAACAGGTCGATTTATCATCGACTTTGTCGCCATGCGCAAACGGGAAGCGAGCTTGGAGCAGGACCTTATTGGAATTGATAGTCTGGTTCGCCACCCTTCAGGGTCTGTTCCAGCTGTTGCCAGTTTTTGATGTTGCATGTCAGGCGGGATGTCATGTCGGCGACGCTAGTTGGTACAAAGACTATCACCACGGCTTTCAAACGAATCTCGATTTGCGCGGCAGAGTAAACGGTGAGGCCCACAGTATCTTGGTGTTCGAGAATGGTGAATTAAGCTCGATACCAAACCCATTGCCTCCAGGATGTAATGATCCTGGCTGCCGCAACCAACCCTCGCAGGATATCGGAGGGATCCATGTCTCGATTCAAGTCCGACTGATTCAAGTAGGACTGTGCATCGGTGCTCAGGACGTGTTCGCACCAGATGGGCTGCAATCACGTCTACTCTCGCACTATCTACCTGCAACAGCAGCAGGTTTTCCAGCTGAACTTGTAGAACCTCCAAGGTGATCAACTCCGAATTTCTTTCTCGTTGAGTTGATTTTCATTTTTTCCCGTTGAGGTTTTACGTTTATGCGCGCGCTTTCTCTACGCGCCCGAATGAGGGCGAATTGTGGTTTTACTTTAGTTGAATTATTGGTTGTTATTGCCATCATCGGCATTTTGGTGGGATTGTTATTGCCTGCAGTACAGTCGGCTCGTGAAGCCGCTCGTCGCATGCAATGCACAAACAACTTGAAGCAGCTGGCGCTGGCTTGTCATAATTTTCATGACACCTATCGCAAGTTTCCATCCGGTGGATTGCAGCCGACAGTGACGGCTGGTTCTCAGTTTTCTGTACTTGCTCAACTCTTACCATTTATTGAGCAGAGCAATGTTTACAATCGCATCGATTTGCGGGTGCCCGTTCAAGATGCGGCTAACGCCGCGGCGCGAGACACGACTATTGGAACTTTCGCCTGTCCTTCGGAGTCTCGTGCGAATCCAATGCCTTCGTTGGGGGCACCAACGAATTATGTATCCAATACCGGTTCGATGCCGTTCTTTGTTATTCCTGGACAAACATTGTTCTCCGGTGTCTTTTACGTCAACACGACGCTGCGTTTTGCAGACTTGACGGATGGAACGAGTCAAACGGCTATGTTCAGCGAACGCCTGATGGCCGATGGAAGCAACGGTTTGGTGAGTCCTGTAGAAGATGTCTTCTTTCATCCTGGAAATCCAACGACTGCCGACGACGCACACAATCTTTGTTTGGGGCTCGATATCACCAATTTAGCCAATCAATTTCCCTTGTTTATGGGTGCACCCTGGATGCATCACCAACATCGATATCAGCACATTTCGCCACCCAATGGGCGTTCTTGTGGTTTCTTTATGGTTGGCAAATCAACGATGCCCGCTAGTAGTCGACATCCTGGCGGCGTCAATGTTGCCTTGGCAGATGGCTCTGTCACCTTCATCCCTTCAACGGTCGATTTACTCACCTGGCGCGCAATTGGTACTCGCAACGGTGGTGAATCGTATCCGCTGCCAGAATAAAGGGGATGTTCATGTTGCGAGTCCCTTACATCTTTTCACTTGGACTAACTCTTGCGAGTTTGCTGGTTTCGTTGGGATGTAGCTCCTATCCGCAAGTTGCTCCCAAGGTGGATCAAGAGAAAGCTCTACAAGTGTTGCGAACGGCGCTGGACGCATGGAAAGAAGGTAAACCCATTACCGACTTGGCACAGGCGTCAGACAAAATCGTGGCACAAGATTTTGATTGGATGCAAAACAAGAAGCTCATTTCTTACGAAGTGATGGGAAGTGGAATTCCCCAAGACGCGAACCTACGCGTGGAAGTTTCGCTCCGTTTTGACGGCGACGCTCAACCCAAAAAGGTAGCCTACATAGTGGGAACTGCGCCTGCTCAAACGGTCTTTCGAGCGTTTGAGTGAGTTTGCTTTTGAACTTAGTGTCGAAGCATTCAACTACTTCATTTTTCAAAACTGTACATTCAAATAGAGAAGATTCATCATGAAAACTATAATACGAATGATGGTTGTTTGGATGGCGATGAGCCTTACGGCTTTCGCGCAATCCAAAGACATATCGCCAGAAGAAATGCAGAAGCTAAAGCAGATGGGCGAGTATATGCGTTCCATCTACGGCAACGGGCCGGCACCAGAAGGTGCAAAGATGTTTATGGCCATCATCGAAGGCTCGCAGATGGGGGCGGGCGAAGGATGGTTTGGGCCTGCCGAATCAAGGTATGATTTTGGTTGGTTGATGCAGAATTTTTCTAAGTCACCCAACAAAGCTTCCATCAGCAAAGAGGACTTCAAAGGTTCTGAAACCTGGTTCGCAATCCTTGATCGCAATCGAGATGGCCAAATTCAACCGTTTGATCTCGATTGGAGCGATTCTAATCCCTATGTAGAAATGTCCTATATGCTCAACCGAGTCTTTCGACGCATGGATACGAAGGGAGATGGTGCGCTTAGTCGTGAAGATTGGAACGCGTTTTTCGACGAAGCTACAAAAGGGGGTACCAGTCTTACCGCAGAGGATCTTACAGGGACCTTATTAGCGGGCTACAACGCGGGTTTCATCGCGGGCGATGCACCAACACCCGAGATCTTGCTTAAGGGGTTGTTCTCCGGCGAAATCGGTTCGATGTATGAAGGGCCGAAGGTGGGGCAGCAGGCACCACTGTTTGAACTTCGCAAAGTGCAAGGCGATGGTACGATTCAACTAAAATCACTTTTGGGTGATAAACCGATTGTGCTGGTCTTTGGTAACTTTACATGCGGTCCATTTCGAGCATTTTATCCAGCGGTGGACCGACTCTATGAAAAGTACAAAGACCGCGCTCATTTTGTGATGGTCTATGTGCGTGAAGCGCATCCCGAAGATGGATGGAAGATGCAGGCCAATTCGCGCGTTGGTGTCGCGGTGCAACAGCCTGTTACTTTTGAAGAACGTGCAAACGTCGCAGGTCAGTTCTGCCAAAAGCTTAGTCCTAAGATTCCAGTGGTTGTAGATGAAGTGAATGATCCTATGGGCCATGCCTACAGCGGGATGCCTGCCCGCTTGTACGTGATTTCGCCTGAGGGAAACGTTGTCTTCAAGAATGGACGTGGACCCTTCGGATTCAAACCACCTGAGTTAGAGCAAGCTCTTGTTATGAGTCTATTAGAGGAGGAAGCCAAAGCAGTGAAAGAGAAAAAGCCTGATTCAGCAGATGTCTCTTCTCATCCGAAAGATGATGAAATCTGGAATATCTTGCCACAGCCGGTCAAAGGACGTGATCTCCCTTTGCCGAATTGGGCGAAAGTAATGGCTGTCCAACTTCCCAAAACAACCGCAGCGTTGTTGCAACTTGACTATGCGCAGCGCACCAAAAGTCCACTGGATCCAAAACTTCGCGCTAAGATACGGTATGTTATCGCTCAAGCGAATCGATGCGAGTACTCCAAGCGAACGGCTTTGCTGGATCTGCAAAATGCAGGTGCAACGGAAGAGGAGGTTCGGGAATTTCTAGCGGGTGAAACGTCCTCGGAAAGCGAACGAAACGCATTGACCTTCGCTCACCTTCACACGACCGATGCGCCTCACATTGAAGACTCGCTCTTCGAAAAATTAGTTGCCAGCTATGGCGAGAAGAAAACGGCTGCCATGGTGTTGCTGGGGGCATATGGTAACTTTCAAGATCGATTGTTGTTGGGATTAGGTATTCAAAACGAAGGTGAGCGACCGTTGCCTCCCTTAGCTTTTGAATTTGATGCCAGTACGTTTCAGTCGCAACCCGTTTTGCCATCCAATCAACCTGTGCGGGCTTTGGTTCAAGGTGGAGCCGACGTTGTGCAGGACGATGGAGATTGGGGTGGCGTCAGTTACCAAGAATTACAGAATAGAATGAAATTGCAGAAAGATCGTCAGCAGAGATTGAGAACGCCAACTTGGGAAGAAATCGTCCCCACACTGCCACCTCAATTCGCTGCTCGGCCAACGCGAATCGTCTGGAATCTCGTTTGTATGGGGTACGTGCCCGAACTCGCTGTGCCTTGGTCTCAAGCCACGCGGACAATGTGGGTCGAGGCTCCGCAAGATCGCGTATTTGAAGAGTGCTTGTTTTGGGTTCAAACACGAGCCGTTCAGTGCAACTACTGTATGGGGCATTGTGAAATGTTGTTGGAAGTCGCCGGTCTTTCCTCTGCTGAAGTTACCGATCGTTTGCGGGCATTGGCAAGTAGCGATTGGTCTATGTTTAGCGAAAAAGAACAGCGAACTTTTGCTTACGCGAGAAAGCTGACGGTTAAACCCTGGGAGTTAACCCAGGCGGACTTCAAAACATTACAACAAGATTTGGGAGAAAAGGAAGCTATGGCTGTTTTCTTCTGGTTATGTCGTGGACTGTATATGACTCGGGTCTCCGACGGATTTCAGCTGAAGCTCGAGTCCGATAACGTTTTTGCGGATTACGCTCCCCAAAAGAGCAAGTAATAAACTAGTACAGTTATGTAGCGTCGCTTACGTTCACACACTCTCAACACGAGAGTAAAAAGATCCGCAGAAAAGTTCAAACGGGACAATCCCAGCGTTCAAAAAATGATGGATTGTCCCTTTCCTCACACAAAATCGACTTGTCAAAACTTGAGGTATTTATGTTTCCTTTTTCATCCACAACGATTTATGCCGTGCTTACCTGCGGAATTGCCTCGCTGGTATTTGGACTTCAAGTACGAATGGGTTACGGAGAAGAACAAGTGACGCGGATGGGATGGCCTGTGCCGCCTAGTCACGAAGAATGTTGGAAGTTGATGCCTGCGGCCGCTGATGGAAGCCAACCCAAATTGCCAGCATGGATTCGAATGGTTGCCAAAGAGATGCCCAAGACAGCAGCCGCATTTTTGGAACTGGATTATGCACAAAGGGCATCTGGTTCGGTCGAACCTAAACTGAGAGCTGCGATACGTTGGGTAGCCGCCAATGCGAACGGTTGCCAATACACGATGGAGGTGGCTGCGGCTGACGCGAAAAGGGTGGGTGTTACCGAAGAGCAATGGAAATCTCTCATCGCAGGAGATCGCGCGGGATGGAGCGAACAAGAAAAAGCGGCGATGGATTTCGCGCTTGGAATGACACAAAATTCGGATGGCGTCACGGATCAGCAATTCGCCGATTTAGTCAAAATGTTCGATGAGCGAGCCGTGGCTTGTATGGTCTTGCACATGGCCTATGCCAATTTTCAAGACCGACTGGTCAATTGTTTGGGCGTTGATATGGATCAAGATGAGCCGTTTGCTCCGATAGCGGTTCGTTTTTCGCCCGATTCATTGGTTAAGACAACAATTGCTCCTTCCCCAAATGCCCCAAAGACGGTTGGTAATCCGAGCGGTACGCCCAAAGACATTACCAATGAATCGGAGGAATATAATTGGTTGCCCTACAGCGGATTGCAAGATCGTTTACAAATTCAGCGAACCCGTAAGACACGTCTCAGAATTCCCGACTGGCAAGAGTTTGCCAACAAGTTGCCCAAAGGATTAATGCCAGCTGCTAGCGATATTACTTGGTATAAAATTGCTTTCGGCTATGCGGATGAACTAGCGGTACCATTTGAAATCTACATGCGCACGGCTGGTTCTGAAATCTCGGCCAATTGGGATCGCGCGTTTGGAAATTCCATTTTTTGGATGGTAACCGAGGCGATCAAATGCCCTTATTGTATGGGGCATTGTGAAATGAATTGGGAGGTAGCAGGATTTAGTCGAGAGAAGATTGCTGAAATCAGTAGGCGTTTGGCAGGAAACGATTGGTCGAGCTTCAGCGAAGCAGAGCAAAATGCGTTGCAATTTGCTCGCAAGCTAACTCAAGCACCTGCCACGATCACCAAAGTGGAACTCGATAAATTGCGTGAAGGCTTCGGTGAGCAACGTGCGTTCTTCATCATGGTGAACACGAGTCGCTACAACTACATGACTCGTATTAGCAATGGTTTTCAGCTGACATTGGAAACGGGAAATCCGTTTTACCAGTATTACAATATGTCTCCACCTGCGCCGGACAAAACGGCAGCCGCACCGAGACCCACACCCCTTCGTCGCGATGAAATGAAACGCTTGTTGGAGGATATGAAGAACCGAAAGGAACGGGTCGTTTTACCGCCGTTGACCGAGGAGGAAAATTTGCAGACTGATGCGCGTGCCATCTCTTATGAGTCGCGGCTCTCGAGATTATTCTTGCCAAGTTCTGCAGGTGCCCGTGGCTACTTAAATTTCAGTGGGAGTCCGAATCGTGTCTCGCGGCCAAATGACAACCGTCCGGTTCAAGAACCCGATCCGACCTTGACTTTGGATTATGGATTCAAAACACGACTATTCTGGATCGCTTCGCGCGTTAATAACTGTCAGTATTGCTTGGGGCATCAAGAATCGAAGTTGTTGGCTGTAGGGATGAACGATGATCTCATTGCGGCCTTAGATCTTGATTGGTCGAAGTTTCCGGAGAGCGAGCAGGCTGCCTTTGCATTGGCTCGTCGCTTGACATTGGAACCGCAGTTGCTGACCGATTCAGATTTGGATGCCTGCCGAAAGCATTTCAGCGATTTGCAAATTCTTGAAATGGTGCTGTCTGTCGGCGGAAATAATGCGATCAATCGTTGGAAAGAAGGGGCTGGAATTCCTCAATCTCGAACTGGGGGAAGTTTTGGTGCGGGTAATACGGAAGAACATTCTTACTTGACGGATACCAATCCGGCTCTGGCCGGCAAGGTCTCTGTGATTGTGGAAGGGAACGATTCCGATTCGGCAGTGGTTCCAACGACAAGAAAAAGTAATAAGTTTGCTTCCAAGCTTTCTGTCGAAGATGCATTGAAGCAGGTAGAAAATCGAAATCCACGCTTGCCCGTTAAGTCGGATCAAGAAACGAAAGAAGCATTTGCGGATTTGAAGTTGCCAGAAGTAACTCCACAATGGATGCGGCTGCTCGCGAACTTCCCCATCGCCGGAAAGCGACAGGTGAATGCATTTTTGGCGGCGGAAAACGAGTTAGACTTGAGCGAATTGACTCGAGCTCGTATTGCTTGGGTGGTGGCACGACAAAATGGGGCTTGGTACTCGTTGGCTCAATCCGACAAACGATTGCTGGCTTTGGGACAAACCCGCGAACAAATTCTACAGTTGGATAACTTGGAAAAAGTGACACCAGATCAGAATCTCACGCCTCGGGATTTGACTTTGTTGACGGTTGCCAAAAATTTAGCGGCTTCGCCCGTAGTATTGCCCGACTATGATGCACAACGAGCCATTGATGTCGCAGGACCAAGAGAGTTTGTTCAGACGGTGCATTACACCGCGATGCGTTCTTTGTTCGATCGATTCACTGAGGCGGCTTTATTGGCCAAGGACTGAAAAACGGAATGAAACGATCTTGATCGATCCATAGCAAGGCGAGCTTATCGCCTTGCTATTTTTATTTCTGTGACGGTCAACCAAACAGTCAATATGCAGCATCGTCGGTAAATCGCTTGAAATCCTGGTCGGACAACAAAGGACCTTTTAGCGAATCGAAAATTTAACCAAGAGTGGTTATAATCGAGCTGATGACCACTCTCTCTAGTCGACGGGATTAGCCATGCATCGATGGATTTCGGCCCTAATTTTGATGGCAGTGTTTTTCTGTCAGTTATTCAACGCGCCTTGTTTTGGGCAAGTTGTTGAAGTTCCGGCTGCTGTGGCCAAGTTCTTCGAGAACCATTGTTTAAAATGCCATTCGAAGGGGGCCAAAGATAGCGAATTCCGCATCGATGAAACGCTGTCGCCCACCTTTGAAGATCCCGCACTTCGCGAACGCTGGAGCGAAATTGTCAATGCTCTGAATAGTCACGAAATGCCACCGGAAACGGAAACCCAACCAGCGGTTGCGGATGTTGCCAAGGTGGTGGATTGGATTACGGATGGAATCGTGGCGGCTGAACTCAAGCTGCGTGAAAACCAAGTTGTGATGAGACGGCTAAATCGGGTTGAGTATCGCAACAGTATCAAGGAACTCACCGGAATAGAGCTGGATATCAGTCACTTTCCTCAGGATCCTCCGGCTGGAGGTTTCGACAATATTGGATCTGCATTGACCTTCTCTCCGATGCAAATGGAGTTGTATCTCGAAGCCGCTCAGCAGGTGATGGCCAAAGGACTCGTCGAAGGTGAGCAGCCCCCACGTATTCTCTGGCGATTCGAAATCGATTCTGGCGATTCGGATTCCAATCGCGTTGTTGTTGATGGGCAGCGTCCTATCGTCAACGGTGGCAATAATCCAGTGCAAAATGGTTTTAAATTGGTTCATCATGATTCGTGGGATAAGAAGCTCAATGTTCGCGATTTCGCGATGAAGAATGCAGGAGTTTACATCGTTCGCGTGCGAGCTGCGGGAAAAGTGCCCGATCGCAAGCAGGTGGTCGAGACAGCGAAGGCTATTTTGCAAAAACGATTTGACGAGCAAATGGTCAACAATCCGAAGGGAGAGAAATGGCATCGAGAGCAAATGGAACGAGATCTGGCTCATTTTCAAAATGACCGTATGTATGACTACGGACCCGTTCGAGCCAAGTTGGTCCTCGATCTTGGAGGGCAACCGCGAACCGTTACCGAATTCGACGTTACGGGAACTGCGGCTGAGCCGAAGATTTATGAGATACCTGTTGAGTTTACGACGCAACGTGCGGGCATAACGGTTGAGTATGCGTATTCCATTCCAAAGGTATTGGAGAACTTTTGGTTTCAAGGGGCGGATTCTTTTGCACGTCCTGAACTGTTGGTGGATTGGATGGAGATCGAAGGCCCCATTCATCCAACGTGGCCGCCTAAGTCGCACCGGCTTTTGGTTCCAGAAGAGATCGCAAGCGAAAACGAAAGTGAGTGGAGCGAAAATGTTATTGGACGTTTTGTGCGCAGGGCATTTCGGCGACCTGTCACGCGCGACGAAGCTCGGCCCTATATCGATATTTATGGCAATGCCCGGAAACAAGGTCTGTCGCGAATCGAAGCGTTGCGAGCGGCATTAGGAGCCGTTTTGGTATCTCCCAATTTTCTTTATTTGGTCGAAACGCGTTCCAGCGAAAATGAGGCAAAGCTAAATGCACATCAACTCGCTTCCAGGCTATCGTTTTTTCTGTGGTCGTCACCTCCCGATGTCGAGTTGATGAAAGATGCAGATCAGAAAAATCTGTTCGATCGGGAAACGATGAAAAAACAAGTCGAGCGGATGTTAAAGGATTCGAGAAGTGAAGAATTGGTTCGAAACTTCACCGATCAATGGCTTGGATTGAGGGAAGTGGGGGCCAATCCTCCTGCCGCTGATCTTTATCCACAATATGATCGGCATTTGGAAATGTCGATGATCGAAGAGGGGCGTGCACTATTTAGAACGATATTGCACGAGGAGAAGAATATTCTTGACTTCATAGATCCTGACTATGTTGTGATCAACGAGCGATTGGCTCGCTACTACGGCTTAAAAGATGTTCGAGGGGATCAATTCCAGATCGTCCCGTTGGAATCTGGGCATCCGCGTGGTGGCATACTGACCCAGACAGCCATGTTGTGCATCACGTCCAATGGGACGCGAACTTCTCCAGTAAAGCGTGGTACATGGATTTTGAAAAACGTGCTCGGAACAGATCCTGGCTTGCCCGTTGCCAATGCAGGTGACATTGCTCCTAAAGTGCCAGGCATTGATAAGGCGACGGTGCGCAAACGATTAGAGATTCATCGAGAGTTACCTCAGTGTGCGAGATGTCATGACAAAATAGATCCCTTAGGGCTCGCCCTAGAAAACTTCAATGCATCCGGGGAATACCGAGAGCAGGAGGGCTTTGGGTACAAGGGGCGTATCGAGCGGGATGATCCGAAGATTGATGCATCAGCACAATTGCCGGATGGAACAAAAATTGATGGAGCCGCCGACCTAAAGGATGCCGTTCGCAAGCAAGAGGATTTGTTCATGAAGTGCTTAGCCCAAAAACTTTTGACGTACGCCCTGGGGCGTGAAACGACACTGGCAGATCAGCCAACGATTGATGAAATCGTCGACAAGACAAAGAAGTCGGGATATCGACTTAAGTCGATGCTCCAGGCCGTTGTGGAATCGGATGCTTTTCTGTCTTATTAGAACGTCGGTTTATTTGGAAAGTGTAGAAGGGGAGTGGATAAAAGATGAGCAAGCCGACTTCGATGCGAATCTCTCGTCGTCACATTTTGCGTGGTGCAGGAGTGGCTTTGGCATTGCCCTGGCTCAGCGCGATGGAAAGGCCATTATCGAGCGCTGATTCCAAGTTCAAACCTTGGCCTAAGTCGAATGGCCCTCAGCCTCGCATTATTTTTTGCTATGTCCCGAACGGAGTAAACATCCTGCAGTGGATGCCAACCGATGCTGGCAACGGATATACATTATCCCCCACCTTGAAAGCGCTCGAAGAGATTAAAAATGATTTCTCGGTGGTGACTGGATTGGGGCACCCGCGTTGTACGGGTGGCCACAGCGGTGCGGATACTTGGTTAACAGGCGCCGACCTTAAAGCAGTGCCTGGAAAAGATTACGCCAACACGATGTCGATCGATCAATGGATCGCTGAAGTTCATGGCGTTGAAACACGTTATTCGTCGATGCAGTGGTCCGACATCTCTGGCACCGGTTCGGCTGGTCATTCACACACGCTCTCGTTTGATCGAAGCGGAACGCCGTTACCCGCTGAAGATTCACCTCGACGGATTTTCGAACGTTTGTTCGTACCGGAATCGAGCAAAGATCGTGAAGAGACCTTGCGTCGATATGCGGAAAAGAAATCGATTCTGGATAATGTCTTGGCGGAATCGAAACGCCTAGCAAATCGTATCGGCAAAGAAGATCAACGCAAATTGGAAGAATATCTAGGCAGCGTTCGCAGTACCGAACAGCGTATTGAACGTCTTGAACAATGGATTGATCGGCCGAAGCCTGAAGTGGATGGTTCCTTATTGCAACTTGCAATGCAGCCGCACAATGCGCACGATCGACCGATGTGGATTGATGTGATGTTGGAGTTGGCTTACTTGTCCTTTGCAACCGATTCTACACGTGTGATCGCCTACGAATGGTCGCGAGAAGCGGGTGGTTATGGTGGTGGGGGCGAAAACCACCACGAGTTGTCGCATCATGGTGGAGACGCGGGTATGTTAGAAAAACTGGCCGCGATCGATCGATTTCATCTGGGGCGATTGAAGCGTTTTATTCAATTCCTGAAATCGACTTCAGATGGCGAGCAAACGATGTTGGATCGAACCATCGTTGTATTCGGATCCGGGATGAATAGCGGTGAAGGTGGCGACCATTCACCCAAAAACTTGCCTTTGTTGATTGCTGGTGGACAAGGGCTTGGGCTGAAGCATGGAAAGCACCTCAAATTTCAAGTCGATCAGAACCCACCACTTGCCAATCTGTGGATGGAGTTGGCGCAACGTATGGGAGTCGAAAAAGAAGGCTTTAGCGATGCGACTAGTACGATGCCGGAGGTTCGGGAGGTGTAAGCCGTTCACGAATGGGATCAGGGTCCATATATTCATCTTGAGGAGTCCGACCATTCACGTTCTTTAGCGTGAGATCAACCTGATCGATGAGGAATGTGATCAGACCATTAGCACGCGCTCGGCATAGCATATGCAAAATCGTATCACCATCTTTGTGCGATTGAACATTCGGATCGGCGCCTAGATCGATTAACAGTCGAATCAAGGCTCCGTTCAAATGTTGACCCGCAATCAATATCGGGACGGAGCGATTTCGAAAAACATGATTGACCCGAAAATCAAAGAATTCGATGAACATCCGTACGAGCGATAGATTACCGCTGTGCAAAGCAAGTTCAAAATGTTCATCATCGACCTCACACGTTTGAATGTTGGCAAACGTAATCCAACCTCGCTTCCAACTACAGAGCGCACGGAGTGTGTTACGCGGTAAGTTTGGGATGCCGGGAAAGTTCAGTTGCGTTCGAAAACCGTCCGCTAATTCTAAGGCTACCGTAGGGCTGAGATCTTTAATGTTGGGGAAAGTAACGGACTGGGGTTTGGTTAGCTGTCGCAGCCAGCGAATGGACTCGACGTCGAGGTCTGTGATGTTCTCTAGGATCAATTCATGACAGTCGATGGCCTTTAGATCATGGATAGTTTGATCCGTGATTTTGTGGCAGTCATGTTTTTCTATGGCAGATGAAGGCATATCAGAATAAATGTCTTAGGTGGGACGGTTGCCGACCAGGGCCATGTTGTCGTAATGGATCACTTCTTCATAGGGGCAATGGCCAAGGATTTCGGCGATTCGAGGCGACTTACAGCCACGGATTTGACGAACTTCCGCTGCTGAATAATTGGTTAAGCCACGCGCGAGTTCCTCACCAGTTCGATTGATGATCGCTACGACATCACCTTTGTCGAAAGTGCCATGAACGTCTTGAATGCCGATAGGAAGTAAGCTCTTGCCGCCTGATTGAAGTGCCTTGGTTGCTCCATCGTCGATGACAATACGACCACTACATTGAGCTGAGAAACCAATCCAGCGTTTTCGCGGTGCCATCCCTTTTCCTTGAGGTAGGAAAAGGGTCCCCTGCTCTTCTCCGCGCAACAATGCATTGATGATATTCGGAATCTTTCCGCCAGCGATGATCACAGGTTGCCCGCTGGAGGTTACAAATTGGGCTGCTCGCAGTTTACTGGCCATTCCACCTTTACTGAGTCCTGTTTTACGATCGCGCACTAATTGGAACGTGGAGTCGTCGACAACTGGAATTGTGTGCAAGATCTGAGCGCCACTATCAGCCGGATCGCGGTCATAGACCCCCTTCACATCGCTCAGGATGACCAACATCGCTCTTGGGAAAAGACCCGCCACCATAGCTGCGAGTCGATCGTTATCGCCGAACGTCGTCATCAATTCGTCCACTGCGACTGTATCGTTTTCATTGATGATCGGTAGAGCGTTAAACTCGAGGAGCGATAACAGCGTGTTGCGCACATTGAGATAACGTGTTCGATCGTCCAAATCTTCGGCGGTGAGCAATACCTGCGCGGCGGGAAATTCGGAGCGAGAGAGAGTTTCTTCGTAAACCTGAATCAAATGAGCTTGGCCGATGGCGGCGACGGCTTGAAGCTGAGCCAAATCGGTTGGCCGACTGGTAAGACCGAGACGGCCCATTCCAGAAGCGACAGCGCCGGAACTGACTAAAATGACGCGAAAGCCGGCTCGACGAATATCAATTAGTTGGCTGGCAAGTTGTTCGATTTGCTGGCGATCCAGACGACCATCGGGGCCCGTGAGGACGCGCGAACCAACTTTGACGACCCAAGTATCGGCAAATCGGAGAGCTTGTTGGCGGTAATCGACTTGAGACGAAGATGAAGTGGTGGTTTGCGGGCTATCCATGTCGAACCTGTGCGTTCCGTCGTTTTGGATTCGGGAAGGGCTGCGAATTATGCGAAAATATTCTGGCCAAGCGGATTAAATCGGCGGTTCTGACCTGAAATATCTCTCCTAAGTATAGCTCTCTTCAATTCCGTTGTAAGGAACCGTTTGCGAGTTGGCGCCGTGCGGGTAAACTATGGAGGCGGCAGAAAAGGAGGAAGGTGGGGGCATTCGCCATCGACTTCCAGGGCAGAAAAACCCTTTGAATGGGCGTTCATTGGACGCAAGTTTAGAGGGGACAAAAACGCAGGTGCTGAATGGATACTGCTTTGCCTCCAGGTGAAGCAGACAGAAACCTTGCCTTTGCAACGCGTTTGCGACCAATGGGGGACGGAGCTTTATGAGCGAACTACATCATGAGTGTGGAGTCGCCGCTGTGTATCACCTTCCTAATAAAGAGATGAGTCCCCTCTGTCCTGATCCTGGCCCCGAAGAGGTTTCTCGGTTACTCCCCAGGATGCTGCAAGATATCCAGAATCGTGGGCAACTCGCGGCGGGTATGACATCCTTTTCACCCGACCGTCCGCAACTTCTCGAAACTCTCAAAGATATTGGTGTAGTTAGCGAGGTATTCCGCCTATCGCATCGCGGCAAGAGCGAAGCGATTATGAAACAACTCGCCGGGATGGCTGCCATCGGCCATGTTCGCTATGCCACTTGCGGTCAAGACGATCGTAACTACGCTCAACCTTTCGAACGCCAACATATCCACAAACACAAGTGGTTCAGCTTTTGTTTCAACGGGCAGCTTGCAAATTACGGTGACCTTCGCGCGAAACTCTTGAACGAGGGTGAGCATCATCTGGCGCGAGATACCGACACCGAAATCATTATGCATGAATTCGGGCGAGCGATGACAGCTAGTCCCCCAGGCCGTTCCTTGATCGATATTGCGGGCGAAGTCGCCAAGCAATTTGATGGCGCTTACAGTTTGGCGCTGCTCAACGCCAGCGGTGAATTATTGATCGCTCGCGATCCGCTCGGAATCAAGCCCATGTGCTACGCGTTTGATGGAGCACTCTTTGCTGCAGCCAGCGAAAGCGTGGCGTTATTGAATCTAGGCTTCGAGCCAACCGACATTCATTCTCTACCACCTGGCCATGCTATTTTGGTCAATAAAAATGGAATGGAAGTACGGTCTTTTATTCAGACTTCCAAGCCAGCACATTGCTTTTTTGAATGGATCTACTTCGCTAACGTCGCCAGCACGCTCGATGAACGAAGTGTTTATTTATCACGCACTCGCTTAGGCGAAGAACTAGCTCGCCAAGAAGAGCAATTAGGCATGGTGCCAATTGATAAAGATACGATCGTAGTGCCTGTTCCTGACACCAGCAAAGCGGCTGCGGACAGTATGGCTTATCAACTCGGAATTCCGAGCCGTGAAGGCTTGATTCGCAATCGCTACAGTGGTCGTACCTTCATCGAAGGTGGGCGAGCACGAAAGATCAAGGCGGCCAGCAAGTACACACCGCTGCGTGAAGTATTGGAAGGAAAACGCGTCTTCTTGGTAGAAGATTCCATCGTTCGCTCCACGACCATGAAGGTGTTGTTGGATCGTATTCGTCGTTTGGGTGGCGCGAAGGAAATTCACGTACGCATCGCGTGTCCGCCGATTATCGCTCCCTGCTTCTATGGGATCGATATGTCAACGATCGACGAGTTGTTTGCACCTAAGTTCATGGAAAATGGAGAACTTACCGAAGAAGTGCAAAACGAAATGGCTCGAGCACTCGGTTGCGATTCATTGCGTTACTTGCCCGTAAGTTCGATCGCTAAGGCTATCGATCTTCCACGTGATCATCTTTGTCAAGCATGCATCACTTCGCAGTATCCAAGCCCATACGGTCAGAAACTGTATCAAATCGCTTTGAGCAATTTCCAAAATGGTGTTACGCCCGAAGGGGAAAGAACCTACGAAGTGGTACGTTAAATCTTCCGTGTGGGAAAATGGACCACGAAAAGCAGGAAAGCCGCAAAATAGAGAAGTGGCTGCATTCTCCATTGCGCAAATTATGATGCGGTGAGTCACCACGCCGACGCACCCAGCGCACGGTGTGTTTTGCCGTCGATCAAACTAGGCCTGCGATCTTCTCCTTCGATAATAACGGAACCGATTTAGAAGTTATTGGTGAGGACCACGCGACACACGCGATAACACGACGATGCATCCAACGCACGGTGCGTTTTGCGGTCGATCAAACTCGGCCTTCGATCTTCTCCTTCGATAATGACGGAGCCGAGTTAGAGGTAATTGCGATGGACCGCGTCACACACCCTACGGTGTGGACGCAGTGGTGAAACCGACATCAATGTATTGGCCTCCACCTGTTTGATGGCAGTGAATGGCGATCACATTCTTGCCTTTCACTAATGCCGCTTGGGCTTCTGCGGATATCGGAACGAGCACGTAGTCGGTGGTGTAGCCATTTACCTTAGCTGCTAACACGCCATTGATGTAAATTTCTGCATCTTCGTCATGGTGAATCGATAGATAACATTCGGTGTCGGGCTTCAGTTCCAAGTTCCATTCACCGCGCAACCAGATATCTGGACTGTCCCAGCGAGTTTTAACCACAGTGCCCGGTGTGTCTGGAGTCCCGAAGCCTCCCTTTCCCTTTTTCCATTGTTCGTCAGCAAACGAGACTTTTTCCCAACCATTTCCTGGGCCTTCGGTCACATACTTCCATTCGGTTTCCGCATGCCGAGCATCACCGATCAATTTCTTTAGCGAGGGAGTCGGCCCTACCAAACGCTGATGCCATTTTTCAAACTGCTCAGGTTTGATTTTTACGATTTCGCGGTCGTAAGTCATCAGGCCGTTGACTTCGATCTCGACGTCTGTGGTTTGCGTGTAGACAGCAGCAGCCAGGCCTTCGCCGATAAGCGGATAAAGTCGTTGCATGAGCTGAAGATAATTTTGGTCGAGTTCTGCTTGTGAACGGTAGGTTCGGTATCCCCAGTTATCGTTTTCCTTCCAAAGATGTCCGGCAATCGGGTAGCCAAGCCCCCCGAATTCACCCAACACAGAAACACGCTCCTTCATCACTGGGAACATGCCAGGACCAGGATAGTTGTGCATATCTTTCATGTCGCCAAATCCGCGATCGGTCCAGCCGCTCGGGCCATTTACTAAGCGACTTGGATCGTACTTCTTCACCCAAGCCAGAATATCGTTCGTGTCGTGCTGTCCCCAGCCTTCATTGAAAGGAACCCACACCACAATGCAGGGAAAGAATCGAAGGTGATCGATCATTTCCTTGAGTTCAACGCGGAACTGTTGTTTTTCTTCTGCTGTGTATTCAGCATCATCGGCCTGATTGGGTTGCACAAAGTGTTTGCGGCCCTTTTGCATCGAGCTCGGCATATCTTGCCAAACGAGTAAGCCAAGTTGATCGCAATGAAAATAAAGTCGCGAAGTTTCGACCTTGATATGTTTGCGAAGCATGTTCATGCCCAGCGATTTGAGCACTTCCAAGTCATATCGCATCGCTTCATCGGATGGTGGGGTTAGCAAGCCATCGGGCCACCAACCTTGATCCAGCGGTCCATATTGGAAAAGAGGTTTATTATTGAGAAGCAGACGCAGTGTACCATGACTATCAGGCCCGAAGCTGATCTTACGCATGGCCGAGTACGAACCGACGGTGTCCACCGTTTTGTCGCCACGGGTAAGGCGAACCGATATCGCATACAGCGCGGGGGTGTCGGGGGTCCAGAGTTTGGGAGATGCGATTGTGAGCGGGATCGTTGGCCCAACATCGCTGATGGCTTTCGCGACTTCGGTGCCATCTAGGCTAACCGTGATGTGCAGTTTATCACCAGCCTGCGCGGCTTGGACGTCGCATTGGACCATCAGTTTACTTTGATCGATATCGGCACTTGGCACAACATTGCGAATGTAAGTTTTGGGGACTTGTTCAAGCCAAACGGTTTGCCAAATTCCAGAAACAGGTGTGTACCAAATTCCCTCGGGGCGCAATTGTTGTTTGCCGCGTGGTTGAGCTCCCTCGTCACTTGGGTCCCACACTTTCAAGACGACTTCCTGTTTTCCCTCAGGATTCAAATGAGGAGTCACGTCCAGTGTAAAGGGAGTGGAACCGCCGCGGTGTGTGCCGGCATGTTTGCCGTTCACCCAAACTGTTGCTTCCCAATCAACAGCTCCAAAATGGAGCAAAGTGTTTAGCTCGGCAGCATTTGACTCCAGTTCGAAGGTGCGTCGATACCAAAGTTCTTGAGAAGGAAGAACTGTTTGGGTAACGCCCGATAAACTTGATTCGACGCCAAAAGGAACCAGAATTTGCAGTGGAAATGCAGCTGGTTTCTCGCTCCCTTTGTCAACGATGGAGAGCTCCCAGAGTCCGTTGAGATTTTTCCAGCTTTGTCGCACCAACTGCGGACGTGGATATTCGGTCCAAGCGTTCTCCGGCGTAACTTCTTTTCCCCAACGCGTCATCAATGGAACCTTGCCAGGTTTCCAGCCGCTCGATTCCTGAGCTGTCAGGTGGAACGAAGCCAGGGATAGAAACGACCACACGGTCAGCGCGAGGACTGGAAATGACTGGTTCATTTTGGGTGACTTTTGGGGAAGGTGGGGAGAGGAGGAGTTATGTTCGCGATCGGGGTTAGTAACCACCTGCGCCACTTGAGCCCTTAAACTCAATGGCAGGTAGGTCGAGTTGTTTGCGGCATTCATCCAGCATATCTTTGGTGCGACTCGCCCCGCAACGAGTGACGCCAAGTTGTCGCACCTGCAGTAGGGTTTGGAAATCGCGAACTCCACCCGCAGCTTTGACTTGGGTCGCGGCAGGCGAATGTTGTCTCATCAACGTTAAATCGGCCATGGTCGCTCCGCTGGAGCCGTAGCCTGTTGATGTCTTCACCCAATCAGCCTTTAGTTCACCGCAGATTTCACACAAGCGAATCTTGTGTTCATCCTTTAGATAGCAGTTTTCAAAAATGACTTTCACCTTTTTGCCCGCTGCATGAGTTACGGCGATTACCTCAGCAATATCTTGGCGAACATAATCCCAATTGCCCGAGAGAACTTGGGAAATGTTCACGACCATATCGAGTTCCGTACCACCATCGCGCAAGGCTTGCTCCGCTTCAGCCACTTTGATCACCGTTTTATGTCCACCGTGTGGAAAGCCGATCGTGGTGCTAGGCTGGACCGTTGAACCCACAAGTAAGTCTGAACAACGTTGTAAGTAATACGGCATGATGCACACACTGGCGACGTCGTATGCGACAGCGAGTTTGCAACCATTCTCCAATTCTTTTTCCGTCAGATTGGGCTGCAACAACGAATGATCGATCATTTTGGAAAAGTCGAGATAGGTGAGCGGTGCCATTTTGTTATCCAAGTGTTTGTAATGTGAGATTGTCTGGATCAGCATTCTACACGAACGACAGGATTGCCGAAGGTGCTGCCACCACCTAGATCCGTTAGGCGTTGGCTGGTTAATTCGTTGAGGCTCTTTTTGTCGGGGGAAAATTTGGGCCACCATTGTCCAAGAGCTACCAAAACTCCTTGACGTGCATCGCTGCTGACAATCGCTTGTCGACTAATGGTTCCAGTGCGGCTCGTAATTCGAACGACTGCGCCGTCGGTCACGCCATAACGAGTTGCGTCATCCGGATGAATGATGACCTGCGGTTGGTTACCAGCCATTTTTCGAATGCTCTCAAGATTGCCCATGCTGGTATTCAAAATAAACGGGCCAGGAGGGGAGATGAGTCGTAAAGGAAATTCTGGAGTGGGTTGTTCTTCAAAATGGAGCTGTTGCGGTGATGGAGAAAAGTGAATTTTCTTGTCCGCATGGTGTGAGCCATGGATGTAGGGACGAAAGTTCTCCCCTAGATGCATTTTGATAAAGCGTGCCTTCTGCAAGCGTTCCCAGGTTACGTCTTGCATAAATGGATGTTGGCTCGAAACCAGATTCTCGGCCAATTGATGCGATGTCCAATGGAGAGTGGGCTCGGCTAACTGCAGTCGCTTTGCGAGTTCACGGAAGAACCATGTATTCGGTTTACATTCGCCGCGGGGCTCGACCACAGGTTCAGACCATTGCAGATAATAGTGGCCGTACGAGGTATAGAGATCTGGGTGTTCTAAGAAGTCGGTGGCGGGGAGTAAGTAATCGGCGTAATCGGCCGTATCCGTTTGGAAATGTTCCAGCACAACGGTAAAGAGATCGTCGCGCGACAGGCCCTTTGCAACACCGCTGGAGTCGGGAGCCACGGCCGCCGGATTGGAATTGAAAACGAATAAAGCTTGGATCGGTTGCGATTGTCGTGCGAGCTCATCAGCCAACAAATTCATGTTCACGGTACGCACATTCGGTTGGCGCAAGTGTTCGCCACGGTTTAGTCGATGGTTTAGATGAAAGGCCCCGCTGGTTGAAAGAGTGGCACCGCCACCTGCATGTTGCCAGGCGCCTGTGAGGGCTGGTAACAAGGTGATGGCTCGTAAGGCATTACCACCTCCTTCATTGCGTGTTAAGCCATAGCCCACTTTGATGAAGCTGGCTCGCGTGGTTGCATATTGCTGAATCACCTGACGCAATCGCACAGCATCTATGCCACAGAAATCGGCGGTGCGTTCGATGGTCCAAAGTTCACAAGCTTGACGATAGTCATCGAGATTGTTGGCGTGCTGTTCGAGGTAGGCACTATCATGCCAATTTTGGTGGAGTATTTCACGTCCAAAGGCCAACGCCAAAGCCGCATCGGTACCTACACGGATCTGCCAGTGCTCATCACTGAAACGGCTTGTTTCGTTGCGAAACGGATCGATATGCAGAATATGGGCTCCATTTTGGCGAGCCTCTTTGAGCCAGGGGGCGAAATGCGAATTGCTGCGCAGGGCGTTGATTCCCCATAGGATGATGAAACGACTTTTCGATGCTTCTTCAGGATCCACCCCGAGTTTGAATGGGCCATAGTTGGCTTCCCAGGCTGCACTGCCAGTCGCAGCGCAGATGGACCAGTCGAGTTCTAAAGCCCCTAACGCGCGAAAGAAGGCGAGAGGATGTTGCGATTCAATAACCCCCATCGTTCCGCAATAGCAGTACGGCAGAACAGATTGCGGGCCATGCGTTTTGAGGATTTCTTGAACGCGGGAGCTTATTTCATCGAGAGCAGTTTCCCATGAAATGCGTTCAAACTTTCCAGAGCCCTTTGGGCCTATGCGTCGTTGTGGATAGAGCAATCGATCGGGATGTTCGTGTCGCTCTGGATAACGATACATCTTGGCACATGCAAATCCGCGTGTGATGGGATGATCTGGATTGCCTTCCAATTTGACAACTCGACCATTGTCAACCGTGATGTGCAAAGCGCAAGTATCAGGACAATCGAGTGCACAAACAGAGGGCAACTTCATATTTCGAGTTTCCAAAGACGTACATAACTTCGAGCTATGGAAGCGGCCTTACTTTGGTGCGATCAGGCCATTCCGTTTTGTTTTAGCCAGTTCCAGGCGTCTGCTATTATGGTGTTTATTTCTCGAAATTGATATCCGAGGATGCGAGTTGCTTTGTCGCTTGAGTAATAGTGGTATTGAGCTGACATGCGTACAACGGCAGAGTTAACATCCCCTTCTTTGCCTGTGAATTTGCTGGCAATATCGCCGATAAGGGCCGTGGTTAACATCGTAACACGGTCCATGCGCCACAGAGGACGTACGGCTCCGGTTACATCCGAAATGGCTCGCCACAAATCGAGATAGGAAAGATTGTGACCGGCGAGAATAAAATGTTCACCAGCCTTCCCCGTCGATAGTGCCGAAATAATGCCAGACGCAACATCGCGAGCATCGCAAAGGCTGCAACCTCCGCGCGGAGAGAGTAGAGGATAGTTCCGCGTTAGTCCAACCAACATTTTTCCGGAGGATAGTTTCCAGTCAAACGGGCCCAGCATAAATCCGGGATGAACGGTGACTGCATTTAAGCCTTTTGAAATCCACTTGCCAACTTCGACATCAGCTTCGCGTTTAGACACAACATAGGTGCTGGGGATGTTGAGTTTGCCATAGGGAGTATCTTCGTTGGCGGGAGTTTCGTTGCCGGTGAGGCCCAGCGCATTGACAGTCGAAACATGCACCAAGCGTTGTTGGTTTTCAAAGGCGACACGGGCCATATTCGAGCTTCCCGTCACATTGATTCGCCTTTGTTTGTCTAACCCTTGCCAGCCAATGTGAATATCACCTGCAGCGTGAACGATATGTGAGCAGCCTTGGGCGGCTTTTCGAATGGACTCTATATCAGTGATGTCACCATCGTGAATTACCAGCGGCTCTCCGCTGTGATTGCATAGGCCGTTGAGTGCGCGGCGATCCGATTTGGTTCGGACTAAGACTTCCGCTTGGATACCGTGCGCGAGGCATTCACGGAGGACATTATTGCCCAACATGCCAGTAGCGCCAGTGATCAAAACTCTAATACTCATCGTTGTAAAGCAAGAAGAAAAACGGTGGAGCGGTTAATCGGATGGCGAGCGACGTCCGGCCTTCTTTTCAGCGTGTCGTTTTTTGTTGTCCAAGCGACGGCGAGTCGATGAGTAAGAGGGCTTGGTAGCTTTCCGAACGCGCGGTGTATGTAAGGCTTGTAGAATCATGGACCGGAGTTTGGATTCGCATCGCGCAATATTCTTTGGCTGATCACGGTATTCATCGCAACTCAGGATCAAATCCCCTTCGGTTGTGATCCGATTCGCGGCCGCGATTTTAAGGCGATCTAAGGCAGCAGGAGGGAGCGTTTGATTGCGCAGGATTTCCCAACGCAAAATGGCTTTGCTGTTCACTTTGTTCACATTTTGGCCACCTGGCCCACCACTGCGGGCAAATTGCCAATGAATTTCGCTCTCTGGAATGATCAGAGAGGTTGTGATAACCAAGTCCCTCTTCATAAGATATCTTCTGCACTCACCTTCATTTCCTACCTACCCTACGCTCAATTGTAGCGAGACAATTCACTATGGTACGGCACGATGTCCGAAAAAACGGAGTTTCTCTCCGTTTTCAGAACCTTTCCCAGTCAGCATTTCGGTTGGCAATACTCGCCTGGAGCATCTTCGCTGGACTTTATTATTCCAGTTTGGTAAGTGCCCAAGAAGTAAATTCCGTGGCAGTTACCGATCTGAGGACCAGAAAAAGCGGTGCAGATTGGTCGCAATTTTTGGGGCCCCGTGGAGATGGCACGTCGAGCGAAACGGGGATTCGCAAAGAGTGGAAAACCGATCCTCCGAAGATTATCTGGACCCAAAAGTTGGGCACTAGTTACGGCATTGGGGCGACATCAAATGGGCGTTATTTTCAGTTTTGTCGTTATGGCAATTCGGAACGCCTAACCTGTGTGAATGCAGAAACTGGAGCTGAGATTTGGAAGTGGGAAGCGCCTGTCGAATACAGCGATATGTATGGTTACAACAATGGTCCGCGCACCAGTCCTGTTGTCGACAATGAACGCGTTTATGTTTTTGGTGTCGCAGGACGCTTGGCTTGCCTCAACGTGATGACTGGAACGTTGATTTGGGAAAAACAAACGAACGAAGAGTACCATGTTGTTCCCAACTTCTTCGGCGTAGGGAGTACACCGATTGTGGTTGGTGATCTTCTGTGGGTGATGATAGGTGGTTCGGATGCCGAGAAAGCGAAGTATGTGCTGCCTGGCCAGTTGGATGATGTTGAAGGAAATGGAACGGGAGTGGTTGCCTTCGATAAACGAACGGGCCAGGAAGTTTTCCGGTGCAGCAACGAGCTTGCCAGCTATGCGTCGCCTGTGCGTACGCCTCACCTGCGCGACCAAGGGATCGATCTGCTGTTTTTCATGCGTGGCGGACTATTGGGAATCAATGCGGAAAAGGGAACGGAGGCATTCTTCGAGCCGTGGCGAAGTTCCACGATGGAGAGCGTGAATGCTGCTTGCCCTGTGGTGCATAGAAACGAAGTTTTGATCTCAGAAACCTACTCGATTGGTAGTCAACTGTTGAAGCTGGAAAATGGGACAGTGACATCGCAGTGGAAGGATGGGGCAAGACAGCGCGAGCAAGCGTTTCGAGCGCATTGGGCGACGCCCATTTTGGTCGACGGCTATTTGTACGGCTGCAGCGGTCGCAATCAACCGGATGCTGATTTGCGCTGCATTCGCTGGTCTGACGGTAAAGTGATGTGGGCCGCCCGAACTCATGAACGAATGAGTTTATTGCACGTAGATGGCCATTTCATCGTGTTGGGGGAAGATGGCCGTTTGCTGTTGATGAAAGTCAATCCAGAAAAGCCTGAGGTCATTGGCGAATTGGATTTATACGCGACTAAAGATCCAGTGGATGGTCAACCACTGTTGTCGGCACCTTGTTGGGCAGCCCCCGTGTTATCGCATGGATTGCTTTATTTGCGAGGAAACGATCGTGTGGTATGTATGGAGTTGATTCCGAAATGATCGCCACATCGAACCTGCAACACTAAGTGCAAGATTCAACCCACGCCTTGGCCGATTCGATCACGGTGTTGTAGTCAACGTTCTCAAGTTCTTCTCCCAGCAACTCGATCTCCAAATAGCCGTTGTAGTGATGGCTAGTTAGGAGATGCATGATTTGCGGCAAGGGCAAATTGCCTTGTCCAAGAAGGCAGCGATTCTGTTCGCCCATAGGAGCATGTTTCGAATCGCCGAGTTGTACCAAATGGATATAGGGAAGGATCTCGGGCAGCCAGTGCAAGACACGGGGATCTTGCGCTAAGTGGTAACAGTCGAACACTAGTCCAAGGTTGGGTAAGCCCAACTCTGCGATTAGATCCAGCGTTTGCGGTAGTTCGGTAATGAAGGTGAAGTCATGAGCGCACCCTATGTGCATCGGCTCAAGAGCTAACTTCACTCCGACAGCTTGGGCTGCTTCACTCATTTCGCGAAGTGCGGTCTTGAGCAATCGCATCGCGTGTTTGTGGATATGACCACTTTGGCCACCCGACAACACGACGACGCTTTCCGCTTTCAGATGGCCTGCGAGCTCCAATGCATCAAAAGCATCGTGCATGCTATCTCGAAAGGGACGTCCATCGCTCCCCGTGAAGCCGCCAACCCATTGCAAGGACGAAACGCTCATACCATGTTCGGCGAGCAATTCGATACCCTTTTCGTCGCCGTATTCGGCCAGTTTGGGTCGCCAAATGCCGAGTGCGGAGAATCCAGCTTGACGATAGTGAAGGACATCTTCCTCGAAGCCCCAACGATATGTGGACAATTCGCTGACTGAGAGCTTCAACATCCGTGCTGCTTTCCTTGCGGAGGAGAAAAGGATGACTAGTGGGAAGAGAAGTATGCCGAGATTGTTGGCCCCTGTAAAGCAAGATTGCGAAATAAAACCCAATACCCGTCTCCTGGCACAGCTGCCCAAAAAGCGGGCAGCAAATCCGTGATAATCGATAGGTTTGCTAGCGTGTTTGCTGAGTTAGTGGGCAAGAGAGTTTAAGCCCGGAAATGGTGTTGATTGGGGTAAGATTTCTTCTGATGGCGTAAGTGTTTGTGTTGCTTAGGTTTACGGAAAGTTCAGAAAATCGGTTTCGATTTCGGTCAGTTTTTGGCACAGGGTGTGCATAAAGGGAAAGCGGGATCAAGGTTAGGACGGCTAACTGTGAGAGGTAATGCCGTTCCGCAGAACAACGAAAGGGGCCGGAAAACTTAACAACGTTATTATTTTTTACGCGTGCCTGGCGTCGTCGCCACTCGCTAGTGAGCTAAGGGCGGGAGAGGACCTTTAGTTTACGAATGGGTTTCGACGACGCTTTTATTTTGCGCACAGCTTTCGAATGCGTGCATAAAAAAAGGGTCAACTTCCATTGACCCTCTTTCAAATTTTTTGACGCTGAACTGTTTTTCGCACTACAGCTCTTTGAGGTTCCAGGCGTTAATCCATTCAATGCCTTCGAAGGTTGCTTGGTAATTTTTGAGCAAACGTTCGTGCATGTCGGCCAAGTGTCCAGCACCATAGAAAATGGCGACGCGTTTGGTACCCTTGGCCAGTTCTTTGTCTAAAACCACAAAGGCCTTTGCGTTGCGTTCGGTGATCAGTGTGCTCTTGCCGTCTTTGTCTGCCAGCCCGGCCATTTGAATTTCCATCGATTCAAAGTTTTTCGCCATGGCTCGTCGCAGGGCAAGGGGACGATTCTTCGAGAACATCGCGGTGAGCATATCAAGTTCACCGGTCGATTGTCCGGCGGCTTGTTGAGCCATACCTGAACCCATGGCTCGCATCATGAGTGTCATAAGGCCATCGCCACGTTCGCGCATGCTGTCGGACATTTCTTTCGGGGTCATGTCAGCATGCACAAAGTTTTTCTTGCGATAGTCGATTCCTTCCAATTGGAAATCGAGTTTGAGCATTTCCTTCATGCCATATTGCATGGCTCCAATTGGATTGGCGATTTGGCCTTCGCCACCTTTTTCGGGAATTCTCGTTTCAGGGTCGGCCACTAACTCGTAAAGCACTGCATCATAAGTAGCAAAGCGGCGGTTAAGTTCTTCGTAGTATGCGCCTTCACCGATGTGTACCGCACCTACCAGATCTACTTCAACCACTGGCTGAGCAGCGGTCTTCAATTTGTATTTGGCGATGGCCGTTTGAAGAGCGACAGGCTTTTTGTTCTCACGAAACACTCGTAAGAATTTTAGTTCCTCTTCTTTTGCTTTTTCTTTGTTCTCGGCGGGCGCGACAGTCTTCTCTTGCGCCTTGACGTATTGCGGCGATGAAAAGAGGAATGGCACAACGACGGGCAATAACCACCAACGCATAACGAAAGCCCCGAATACCTAACGAATGGGTCGTGTCTAATTGTATGCTATCGAGCATACGCCCATATTGTAGGCATAGAACAGGGGGAATGGCGATAGGTGCCACGTTTCCCCCATGAAAATTGCTGTAGCTCAAACTTCCAAGTTAAAATCGGACGAGCCCAGGGAGCCGTTGTTGGGGTATGGCGTGAAATGGGCCGGCGGTATGGCGGCATACGAAGATTGTTGTCTGGCCAAAGCTTCTTTACGGACATATTGGAGCCAGGTTTCGCGTTCCAATTCGAGAATACTGCGGAACTCGGCTAATTGCTCTCGACTGCGGCTGATTTCAAGCTTGGTCAAAAGGTTGATCAAGAAGAGGTAAATGTCCGAAATCTTTCGGCTTAGCTCCATTTCAGTATCGGTAACACCATTGAGCAATTCATTCAAGATTTCCCTGACGCGGATGGTCCATTGGACTGCTTGGAAATGGTCGCCGGTTGCCCAAAGTTGGTCTACGATGCCCACCAAAGCGGTGGCACGATCCAGAAGCATGTAACGCAATTTGGCAGGTGAGGCCGAAAGCACTTCTTGTTCAAGATACGGATTGTTCGTGAATCCTGCCGACATGGTATTGATCCATCAATGATGCGGAAAAGCCAATGAAACGAAACTAGGTTTACTGAGGGCTAACTGGAGCTTGAATTCAATAGATTGCTGAGTGAATTTACAGAACTTTGGCTGGACTGAATTTTTTGAATGGCGGTTTCCATCTTGTAGAACGAGTTGAGCAAACGCTCGCGCTGTCTGTCCAAACGGGCGGTTAGAAAAGTCACGCGAGCGTTGTTCTGTTCTATCTTCGATTGCAACGCCAGATTTTTGCTGATCAAAGCGCTGTTGTTTTCGCCCGACAGGCTATCGATCATGGTTTTGGCACGTGCCGAGAAGCCAGTCTTTTCTTTGCTGAAGAATTGTCGCACCGCTTCCGGATCGTCAGACAATCGTTTTTCGAAGCGAGTTTTATCGAACTCAAGTTTTCCTTGGTCGTTGATGCTGACACCTAATTCGGCGATGGAGCGAATCGAGCCGTTGACTAGGCGAGATGAAAACAACGTACTGAATGTCGATTGAATACGGAGGACTTCTGTATCACCGTAAAGCAAGCCAGAAACGTTGGTTACCGAATCGTACGATGCGACCGACTTGATCTTGTCGATCACCTTGTTGAATTGTGTTACCATCAAATCGAGGCTCTTGGAAATCCCCGAGTCATCGTTGCTGACATTGATATCGATCGCAGTCTCAGAGGTATCAACAATCGTAAGGTTGATACCAGCAATCGATCCATCGAACGTATTTGAATTCGATTGAATCAAAATACCACCGGAGGTATCAGATGCACCCACGGCGATTAATGCGTCTTGGGCTTGAGATGTTTCCGAAAAATTTAGGCCTGCGATCGAAGAGTCAATTTGAAATCGACTCAATGCACCCGTCGCTTTTGAATTGAGAACTAGTCGACTTCCGCTAGCTCCAACCGACAAAGTAGTTGCCGTAAGTGGCGAACCTGCAGCATTCAGCTTTTCGATCAGGTCGGTCAATGTATCTTCGTCATCGGTCTCGATTTTAAGATTTTGCGAACCGTCGATGATCTGAACTGTTTCACTGTTTTCGGTGGCTGTGGTTCCGGTTCCAAGGATCTTGAGATCCGCCGCTGCGGTGCCTGTGCCCGATTCGCGAATCGTGAGTGTGCCTACTCCTCCGGCTGTGTCAACAATTTGAAAACCGTCACCGCTGCTACTCAAGCGGGCTTCGACGCCAATATTGAGGTCGTTAATTGCATCGATAACATCACCGACGGTTTTCGCGTCGATGGATGAGAGGTTGATCGCACTTTGTTTGCCATCACTATCGGTGATGGTGAATGAGCCAAGTTGAACCCCTCGACCTTGATTTAGTGAGCTGAGAGCCGTGTTGCGATGCACCCATTGTAGATTAAACGCGCCACTGTTGACTTGATTCGTCGCAGAGTTGTTTACTAAACCAAGTTTCGTCGCTGTATTGGTTGCGTCAGCATCTGCAACAACCAAATTGGACGCGGTTTGTCCCGTAGTGTCTCGAAGGAGGATCCCAGTGCGCGATGTGTTGAGAACTGCGGTTACGCCAGCACCAGAGCTGTTGATCAGACGGAGTGCATCGCCGACTGTTTCAGCTGAAGACAGGTCGACATTGGTGGTCACTCCGTTGCGATTGGTGACCGCGAGGATACCGAGCTCACCAAGACCAGCGCCACCCTTTAACGACGACAACAGCGGGCTATCCAGGCCTGAAAGCAAGCGATCGCCGCTAATGGATGAACCCGATGTTGAGCCGGTTAGCCCCAGCAAAGAAGCGGCTTTGCCATTTCCAAGATCCGCGACTGCAAGATTTCCAACGCCGCCAGTGGTGTCCGTTAGTTCGATTCGATCGCCATCGGCTGCTATCGCCGCAGTGAACTTTCCGGTGCCAGCAGTATTAAGGGCCGACAGTAGATCACCCACCGATGCCGTTTCAGGATTGATGGTTAGATTTACGTCGACCGTCGAGCCATCTTTTAAGGTGACTCGAAAGTCGTTGCCATCCTGGAATTGCAGACCACGTCCATCGAGAAGTTTGTTGAGTTTTGTGGAAGTGGTAATATTCTGAATATCTGTGCCTGTTGCAGTGCTGCTCGCTGCATCGATCCCTAACAATCCAAGAGAAGAGGCGACACTGCTCGTTCCGACCTCTTCTACTTTGAGATTGGAAGCGGTTTGGCCCGTAAGATCCTTGAGGACGATGCGGTCCCCTTCAATCGTCGCTTGAACACGTACGTTCTTGTTGCCGTTGATCGCTTGCAGGACATCTCTTACATCGTTGGCAAAGCGAATGTCGATTTCAGTCGAGGCACCACTGCGGTCTGTGAGGCGAAACAAGCCTCTTTCTACACCGCTGCCGCCATTGAGGTCGTCTAGTGCGGAAGTTCGATCGATGAAGCCGCCTGTCCGAATGGTTAACGTACCTTCGCCAATTGGATCGGTTTTACTGGCGATGGCCGAACTGGTCAGTTGCTGGGATTGAGCTAAACGGACGCTGGTTACTTTGGTATTGCCCGCTGCTGGCGTACCCGATGCACTAGCGGTAATAATGTCCGTCTTAGACGAAGTGACTTTGAGCGTCGAAAAATTGTCGGTCTTGCCGAGTTGAGTGGTGGCGAGTTGCACCCCAATCACCAGGGCAGTGAGTTCCGTGTATGCAACTTGCGCTTTCTTGAGATTGTCAGTGCGTGTGACCAAACGATCGCGCGGTTGGCTATTGATTGCCATCAATTTGTCAACAGTATCAGTAATATTGATACCGGTTGCTAAACCAACGTCAGATTGGATTCTTCCCATAGCGATTCTCTACAAAGATGGGTTGGGAATGAATACTTGGCCAGTTTTTGTAAAGGCTTTACAGACTCACACTTAAAGAATTGAATCGACCGAGTTGCCCATCAAGCAGCAAAAAAAGAACCGGCATGGTGTATAACGTTTACAACCATGCCGGTTTATTTTGCCTAAGTTACCCTAGTTGTTGTCTGCGACCTCTTCTTATCGAAGAAGCGAGAGAACGTTCTGTGGGTTTTGGTTAGCGATACCGAGAACCGAAGTACCGGACTGTACCAGAATCTGAGCTCGGGTAAGAGCTGAACTTTCGCGAGCGAAGTCAGCGTCACGGATCGAGCTTTCAGCTTCGGTCAAGTTCGCTACGGTGTCGGTCAAAGCTACGGTGTTAGATTCCAAAGTCGTTCGTTGGAACGCACCCAATCGACCGCGAAGCGAAGCAACTTTTTCGATCACTTCGTCAACAACTTTCGAAGCTCCGGTTGCGTCGTTCTTCAAGGTCTTCGAACCACCCGAAGCTAGTTCGTACAACTTGCCATTTACGCCACCCAAGCGAGCGGTCGAGATGGAGCTGACACCGATTCGAGCTTGTTGGTTGGACACTACGTCGCCACCGAGTTGGAACAAGGCACCACCGCCGCTGATCGTGAATTCGAAACCTTTCGCTGAACCGTCATCAACGGTTAAGGTTACGTCCAGAGCTGCGGTATTGATCGAGAACTTGTTACCGTCGGCTGTCGCTGTCACACCGTTGATGGTGGCCGCGATATCGGTACCAAGAGCACGATTGGAGCTCAAATTGTCCTTGAAGGTTCCAGCCAGGCCTTCGCTGATTACGTTGGCGGTAACCAAGCCCTTGCTACCGTAGGTAGTTGAACGGAAGGTTACGCTTTGTCCACTTTGGATCGCAGTAACACCAGTCGAATCGCTGAGCAACTTGATCGCGTCGGCGATTTGGTTGACCGAAGCACCGGTCTTGAAGTTGAACACTTCAGTACCTTCACGGCCACCAATTTCCAAAACCAAGTCAGCCAGAAGAACACCACCACCAGAGTTGTTGGTGTTGGTTGTCGCTTCGGTGTCTGCCGCCGAGGTACCGATGATGCTACCGTCGCCGTTAGCGGTGGCTGCAGCATTAAACTCGGCCAAGTTATTGATCGCGGTTGCAATGTTAGCGATGGTGGTTGTACCAGTGTCGTTAACGCTGATCACGATTTCTTTGTTTTCAGCATCGTAAGCGGCTGTCGGTGTACCGGTTGGAGTAGACGAACTCTTAACCAAGCGAACGCCTACACCGTTGAAATCCGCACCTGCTGTTTGAGCAGTGATCGCGATTTCGTCGGTATCGGTTGTGTCTGTGATGGCAACGTCACCCGAGTCGGAACCGTCAACCGCACCTGCACCAACTACCGAGCCTTCAAACTCAGCTAGGGTGTTGATAGCAGCGACAACGTTTGCAGCCGTGGTTGCGGCAGCGTTGTTGATGTTAACGGTGATGGTCTTCGCATCTTTATCATAGGTGGCAGTTTCCGAACCGACAGCAGTGCTGCCTGCAGAGAACTGAACGGTAACGCCGTCGTATTCTTCTTTGTTGTCTTTAGCACGAACCAAGATGCTCGTACCGGCGTCGGTGAAACCAGTCAAGATTGCTTCAGGAGCAAACTTGAGGGTTGCGGTGGCTTGCGCAGCCGCTGATACAGCAGCTGTGTCAGTGGTAATTTCACCGCGGGTAGCAGCAGCCGAGATATCGATATCCACCTTCACTGCACCGGTCGAACCCAAGTTGGCTTGATCGATTCGAACGTCACGCAAAGTCGAAACCGAAGTTGCATTGGAAACAAAGTCCAATGAACCGTCGAGTAAACGCTTGCCTTGGAAGGAAGTGGTTTGTGCAATTCGGTTGATCGCTTCCAGTGAGGAGTCGATCTGCAACTGGTTAGCTGCGATTTCCTCGTCGCTCAAGGCACCACCGTTGGCGGCTTCAGTTACCAGCCCGCGAACATCGTTCAGCAGGTTGGCTACCTGACCTAGAGCACTGTCAGCGGTTGCGATGATTTGATTCGCACGCTGTGTGTTACCTAAAGCTTTATTGATCGCTGTGATGTCGCTGCGGAGAGCTTCACTTGCGATCAAACCTGCAGGGTCGTCTTTACCCGAGTTGATACGCAAACCGGTGCTCAAGCGAGTCATAGCGGTCTGTAATTGATTGTTTGTACGGTCCAGTCGGCTCTGAGCAATCAGAGAGTTTACGTTTGTATTAATCCGAGTCATCTAAGCAAGACTCCACTATGGGGGATCGCGAGAAAGATCTGAGCATAACAAGGTCGCAAGGCCTTCTGGCGGTCTTCTTGGCCGGCGAACCGTTCGCCGAAGGCCAACCCGTACCGCAAACCTTGCCTGCTGCAAATCCCGCAGCTCGCGACCTTCCTTATGATTCGGACTTGGCCGGCCCAATACTGAATCAAAAGGGTTGTCGCGCCTGCAAAGACAGTTGCCACATGTACGCAACCAGGGGACATCACTTTTGTCTCCTTGAAGGTACCCGCAACCATAGCATCGGCTTATGTAACGTGTGTCATGATTGAGCAAAGATTTTTCCAATAAAGTAGTAGGGGGGAACGCTGTATTCCATGATTAAACCGCACTGCCCTCCCAATCGATACTTTTTTACAGAGCTCAAAAATTCCAGGATTTATTCAAGCTCGTGAACTCGGATGCCGAACCGGCAGCTTTGAGATGTTTGCGCAATCAGCAAACTCTACCAAACTCATCAAGCGCGGGAATTCGAGAACTTTGGGGAGTAGAAGAGCCAACCGACGAATCAATTTCGAACCGAAGGTAGCTCATAAAAATAGACATCCGAGGCGAGGTTTCAGTCAGGATGATTATTCCGTTCCTGCCTTAGTTATCGTTATCGTCGATAGGCCGCGTGAGAGAACTTGCAGTAAGAATCCGTAAATTAATCTGATGCCACAACCGAGGGTTCGGAGTGACTCATTGGGCTGGCTAGCGTTGGGGTGGCGGAGTCAGCTAAGAAACACGAGAGTCCATGTTAACTCTGATATCCAAAAAAACGCCTTTGGCGTTTCGGTAATTGGGATGTTGATTCCTCTTTCACATCGATCCCTGTAATGCACCAAAAACAAAACAGGCCGTTTGCTGGTGAGGATGGAATTCCAGCAACGGCCTGTTTGTGTTTATTGTAGGTAGACCAAGTCCACCGTTGTCTCTATTCGTTACCGCCGATGCGACGGGTGTCCGATGGCTGAATATGACCAGCCTTCCGATTCTCCCGTTTAATCGCTTCATACACTTCTTGACGATGAACAGGGATATCTTGAGGGGCTTCGATTCCGAGACGAACTTTGTCGCCGCGGATATCTACGATCGTAACCACCACATCATCGCCGATCATGATGCTCTCATCACGATGCCTTGACAGTACTAGCATGAATAACTCCTTCTTTTCTTCTCACCAGTATTCCTGTTACCAGTGTGCCTGACCTAGCATGCACCGTTATCTGGTTTCCTCCTTCACCAGGAATTTGAATGCAGTTTTGTGCGTGGCGAAATTTCTGCGTTTTACGGTGCATGGTCAAGTAATCGCACCCAGTTGCGATTCTTGCGTCACCCAAGCCAATGGCAGTTCACGCCAACAACGGTTCTGCGAGAGTGCTTATCGACGTACCACCGTGCTTGAATGACACTCCACGCACGATTTCAGATTGATCCGTCCGTTCGGTTTGTACGCGTGATGTGCATCACAACTAGCAAAGCGAATACGCCGAACACTAGCCACGTTCAATATCACGGTTGTGACGAATGAACCGAAAATCCATGGCCTTTGAGCCAGTCAAGACACAAGTCAGGCCAACTCGATGATTCAGGTAGGTGTTGTGATAGTCCAATACCGTGCGGACCTTTAGGATAGACATGCAGCGCACTGGGCACACCATGTTTGGCTAAGGCAGCATAATAAACCAAACTGTTTTCAACGCTGACCACTTTGTCTTCTTGTGTATGTAATAGGAACGTGGGTGGTGTTTGTGGAGTAACCTGATCCTCGTTCGAGAGGCTTGCGACTAAGGCAGCGTCAGGTTTTTCGCCCAACAAGTTACGTTGGCTTCCGCCATGTGTATAGGGTTTACCCATGCCGATCACTGGATAACACAGGATCGCCGCGTCAGGACGGCTGCTTTCCTTTTCTACTGGATCGCTGGCGTCCTTACTTCCTGAATCAAAATGTGTGGAAACTGTAGACGTAAGATGTCCACCCGCTGAGAAGCCGATAATTCCAATATGGTTTGGGTCAATATGCCAACTCTTCGCATTATGTCGAACCAAGCGAATGGCCCGCTGGGCATCTTGCAATGGATAAGGATGTCCATACCCTCCGCCACGATGTCGATAAACGCAGATCAAAGCTCCCATTCCATTCTTGTTACACCAATCGGCAATTTGGAAACCTTCGTGTTGAATGGCAAGTCCCCCGTAGCCGCCTCCCGGTACAACCACAATCAAAGAAATTGGAGCTGCTTTTGAATCTCGCTTCGGAAGATATAGAAGTCCATGTGGCTCATGCCCTTCACCTTTCTGAAGTTGTCCCGGGACCTCGCCAGCATAGAGTTCGATGCGTTCCTTGCTCACGGCAGGCAATTCTTCAGCCAGAAGATGGTCGAATGGAATGAAAAAAATAAAAACAGAAAGTAATCGCAAACAGACGGCGATGGGAGATACGTTGCGCTTCATGTTGGGGCCTCATCGTATTCGAGAATAATAACTTGAGTCGACTTTTCAAAATACCTAACATTCCCAACGCATCCGCTAAGTCACATTCGCTAGGCGTTGGCGCAAACCCTTCAAAACATCAGCCATAGCAAACAGACGTTTTGCATCCTGCTTGGAGGGATCCAATACAAGCCATTTCACGCCAGCTTGGTAATGGGCCACCAAATATTTTCCTAATTCGATTTCCGTGGGCTGCACGACTTTCCATTCAGTGCTGACTTGCTCGCTGGACTCGCTCGTCGAACCATTGAAAATCTGAAGACGATATTGTTCAGCGCGTTCGACGGTTGAGAAAATTGCCATCGCCATTCCGACTTGGTCGATAGACCACAGCGAAACTTCGGCTAGCGTATTCGATTCATGACGCATCAACAGCCATGGGCGAAGGTCTACTGAATGAGCGTCCGTTGTCGAGATGATGGGCAGTGACATGATGTGATACTAGGTGGGGCAAGTGACCGAGGAACTGTAACATTGTAGGGCTCCTTGAGGCTTATTGCACTTATCTAGTTTGGATCACCTTCGCTTTCTCACGGTTTTTTCCCAGGGCCCAGAGATACTGGTGAGCCAACTTGGAATTTATGACTGTTGGGCCCCAAATCCCCCTCCCCCTGGCGACTCAATTCGAATGCGGTCACCGGTCTGCAATTGGATTTGGGCTGTACTTCCCAAGAGCTCGATCGTTCCGTTAGCACGTACGCATGTGTTCCGGCCAAGTTTGCCTGGTGCTCCTCCATAAAGGCCATAGGGTGGCTGCCCCGATCTACGCGATGTAATCAATGAAGCCTGAAGGGGACGAAGGAATTCAATCTCACGAACAATTCCATGGCCGCCACGGAACTCCCCTGCCCCACCGCTCTCGCGTCGAATCGAAAACTCACATAGGCGAACCGGATAGCGAGCTTCTAGTACTTCAGGGTCCGTGATTCGAGTGTTCGTCATGTGAGAATGAACCGCATCGCAGCCATTACCTTGAGCTGTGGCTCCCGTGCCACCACAAATGGTTTCGTAATATCCGAACGTCGCGTCGCCAAACAAAAAGTTATTCATCGTACCCTGGCTCGCGGCAGCAACACCCAGGGCACCTAATAAAACATCCACAACACGTTGTGAGGTTTCTACATTGCCGGCTGCTACTGCCGGCAAAAGTGAAGCGGGCTTTCCGACAGCTTCACTTGGTGGCAGCGGAGATAATAGTGATTGGGGAATAACCAACTCAACACGACGCATTGCGCCTTCGTTCAAGGGTAAGTCATCCCCCGCCAGCGTTCGAATCACATATAGAATAGCGGCGGTAACAATGGCTCGATTGGCATTAAAGTTCTTGGGATGAGGTGCACTTGTGCCGGTAAAATCCACCCGAAGTTTAACATCATGCGATACTAGGTCTCGCACTTTGGTGAGTTGGACTCGAATCTCTGTACCATCATCGAGCTGATCGCAGAATGTGTAATCTGACTCGGCGAGCGATTCAATCCAGCGTTGTACTCGCAGCTCTGAAGCATCCATGATCTGATTCATGGCATTGCTGATCCGAGTTGTGCCGTACTTTTGTACCAGTTGAATCAGTTCATTCACGCCAAACTGATTCGCCGCTTGTTGGGCGGCGAGATCGGCGATGTTCTCATTGGGTGTTCGCGAAGGATATTTGGAATTTACTAATTGTTCCAGTATAGAATTCACGTTTGATTCATTGCGGCGAATCAAAAATTGGGGAGGCAATAATACCCCTTCCTCTTCCAAGGTAGTGGCCGTTGGAGGCATGGAACCTGCTGTCACCCCTCCAATTTCTGCATGATGAGCTCGACAGGCAACAAAAAATATTCGCTCTTTCGTCTGGGGATCGAAGACCGGTGTAACGACTGTAATGTCCGGCAGGTGAGAGCCACCGCGATTGGGATCATTGGTCAATAGGCAATCATTGGGATCTAAGTCCGGAAACTCTCGAATGAGTTCACGAACCGTTTGTCCCATGGCCCCCAGATGCACTGGAACGTGCGGGGCGTTGGCAATCAGAAAACCGGCAGCATCAAATATCGCACAGCTAAAATCGCGACGCTCTTTGATATTAACGCTAATGGCCGTTTTTTCCAGTATCTCGCCCATACTCAGAGCAATCGTCGCTAGACGCTGGCCGATGAGGTCACGAAAAACTGGATCGTTATCGAGATTCACCTGAGTAGATTCGCTGTTTAATACGTCGAGGGTATTGCGGAACCGTTTGAGGCGGAGGTTGAGATGTTGGTCTACTTCAGCGGACCAATCGGCTGAAATCCAAGTTGTATGTCCTGCGCTAATGATGATGGCAGGGCCGTGGATAATGCTGCCTGGCGGCAATTGATTTCGCTCCAACCGAGGGCACTCCAGCCAAGTCCCTTGATGCCACACTTTCTGCTTCGAAGATGACGCAAAGGGCGAGCCAGAGCGATCGACGGTTTCCATGGTTCCTGCCACACTGGGACCGATGCCTTCCGCTCGGATAGTGCAAATCTCGATACCGCGATTCGATTGACTGTAGCCGAAGAATCGTTCATGGGTTTGGTGAAAAAGGGAGGCAAGTTGCCCGAAATCACTCGTAAGCGGGACAAGTAATGTGGCATCTGTGCCGACATAACGCATTTCGAGCTGAATGCGTTCTGTAATTTGATCGCGCGAGTATCCGATGTGTTGCAGTTCAGCAATCAAATTGTTTCGAGCTTGAATCGAGAGGTGTTCAAAAGTGGTGGAAGAGAGTTCCTCGCATTTACAGTACAAGGGAATTGTGGCGAAACGCCGATGCTGAGCGAAGCCAATCCCAACAGCGCTGAATAGACCCGCTAACGGTGGATCAACGATTTCCGAAATCCCCAACGCATCCGCAAGGTCACATTGATGTTGTCCTGCGGCACCTCCAAATCCAACGAGCAAATGTTCGCGCGGATCGGCTCCTTGCCTTGTTGAGATAACTCGAATCGCATCTGCCATAACTTGATTGGCGATTTGTCGGCACCCTGAGGCGATTTCGAGATCGGTGAACGGTGCAGCCTGATTTGCGCGGATGGATTCTGCAACTTGGTGCAGTCGATTCTGCGCTGCTTGTCGATCTACGGGAAACGGTAAAGCATCTTCGGGGATGATGCCCAGTAGTAGATTGATATCTGTGATCGTTAACGGACCACCTTGGCCATAACAGGCTGGGCCGGGATACGAACCCGCACTAGCGGGGCCAACATGCATTTGAACACCGTCGAAACTGCAAATCGAACCACCACCTGCGGCAACGGTATGGATTGACAGGATTGGCGTGACAATACGAATCCCTGCTTTGGTTGTGTCGTATTGTAAAGGGAGTTCTTCACGTGTGCAGCGACTGACGTCTGTACTTGTGCCACCCATGTCGAATGCTAAGGCGGCCTGGCACGTTGTTTGTCGCAATAGTTCTTGAACCGCTACTATCCCACCGGCGGGTCCCGACAAGACACTATCTTTTCCGTGGAACTCTTCAACGTCGACGAGGCTTCCAGCGCTTGTCATAATCTCGAGCCGCGACGCTTCAGGATTTCCAAACTGACGTTTCACCACTTGCAAATAGTCATTGATGACGGGACTAAGATAGGCGTCGACCAAACTGGTATCGCTGCGAGAGAGTAGTTTGCGTACGGGACTCAGATGCGAGCTGCAAATCACTTCGTCGAAATCGAATTCAGCGGCGACTTTTGCGACTGCCTCTTCATGTTTGGGCATTAAATAACTGTGCATCAGCACGATAGCTACCGATCGTATACCGAGTTGCTTCCATTCGGCAAACTTACTTCTTAAGCCTGTATCATCTAACGGAATCAGGATGTTCCCTTGTGCATCGACTCGCTCCGTAATTTCGTGGATGCAGCGGCACAAGGGTGGAGATTTGATGACTGTCAGAGCAAAGAGGTCGGGACGATCTTGGTTGCCAATAAACGGAATGTCACCAAAGCCTTGGGTGATGCAAAGACCGACATCCGCACCTGTGCGAGTTAATAGGGCGTTGGTTCCGCGAGTTGTTCCCAGTCGGATATTCAGAGGCGGAAGAGGGGATAGCAACGGAATGTCGAGCAGTTGGTGAGCTGCCAATACCGGAGATTCCAGGCCCGCCGATATTTCGGCAGAATAGGCTCGAGCCGTATCGGGGATGAATAAATTGGGCGGAAGAGGTAAATCGAGTTCAACCCACTGATCCCCGGAAGCAACGATATTTCCAACGATAGATGTGTGGTCCGTAACTGAAAGGGAAATTCTGGCGGATGACCAAAAATCTGGGCAGCCAGGCGGAAGTCCGTTTACAATAAGTCGATGTGTTCCCGCGATACCCGTAACCGAACATCGCGTCTTGCCACTGCTAAGCACCTTTCGGGATTGGAAATTAGTCTCTTTCCCGGACGCTGGCCCAAGCCATAGAATAGCATCGGTAAAGGTTCCACCGACATCGACCCACAAATTCAGTTTTGGACTCATTATGTTCTCTTCGAAAATGTCCCTTCGCGAAGTTGCGGGTGCAACCCGCAGGCTTGGTACCGGCTTTCGGGCTGGAGTGGATATCGTGCGATTGTTGGAGACGGAGACCAAAAGTGGAAGACCCGTCTACCGAGAAAAAATGGGGAAAGTTCGTGAATCGATTCGTAGCGGGAAGAGTTTTGCCGAATCGATGTTGGCAGAAGGAAAGTACTTCCCACCCCTTATGATTCAATTGGTGCACGCCGGTGAAATTGGAGGCTCACTCGATAAAGTGCTCCTGCATTTGGCGGACTATTACGACGACGTCAAGCAAAGCCGCAACATGTTCTTCATGAAGATTGCTTGGCCCATGATTCAATTGGTCTTGGCCGAGTTGATTATCGGTGCGGTAATTTTGATTCAGGGTATGTTGGGGACCTCGCAAACCTATGATGCCAGCGGACTGGGACTCAGTGGGGTCAGCGGGTTCTTGTGGTATTGCGGTGTTCTACTGACAATCCACGCCGTCATCTTCTTTGGAATCTATGCGATTCGAAGTAACCTCTGGAATTGCCAAACCATTCTCTTCCCACTCATCCAAAAGATCCCAGTGGTTGGTACACCCCTAGAAACTCTGAGCTTAGCTCGTTTCACGATGGCCTTGTCGATTATGCTTAACGCCGGAGTGGACGCGATTCGCAGTGTCAAACAAGCCTTTCGTAGCACCGGCAACTTTTATCTGATGTCAGGTATGGAAAAGTCCGTCGATGCGATCAAGAAAGGTGATTCCTTCAGTGAGTCGTTTAGAGCAGCAGGCGTGTTTCCTGCTGACTTTGTTGAGTTTGTTGAAGTTGGCGAAGTAAGTGGTACAGAAACCGAGTCGTTGGATCGACTTGCCAGCGAGTATCAACAACGGGGACGTACCGCGTTGACCATTTTGGCCATGGCTGCTAGCGGATTTCTCTGGTTCTCGATCATTGTGATCTTGGTCGTCATGGTTATGTCCATGGCATTGAAATACGTCTCGCTGATCAATAATGCGGCCAACGGAAATTTCTAAGCACCAAAGTGTTGAAACGCATCGCAGCTAGAACGCGCTCGATATCGCTATACGCGTGACGGTGCGTCTGCCTCCGTTTTGCTAGCCAGCGTAGCCTTGGACGGAATTCATTTTTGCTAGCAAAAAAAGATATTGCTCCAGACTCCGCGATCATGTATTGCCCAGAGTGCGGTTTGTTCTCGGAGCAAATTCTGGCCAAAATGCGGTATTGGGGCCAAAAACTGCTCTAAATCGAAACGGATTTTGCCCTGCTTCTTATGGTGTGGAACGGAATTTTCCCAAAACCGAGCTATCGAGTACTGCTTGCTATGTTGCAAGTTTATTGCCTCGTTTTTACCGGCTGTGCGTTTTGGTTTGACTCCGCAAGTCCATTTCCGCTTGGGCGAACCAAAAAAGACGATGGAAGCAATCTCAAACCCTCCAACTCACGAAAGTGGCGGCCCGATTTGGCCGTACTCCCATTCGCGAAACTCGATAAGGATCGAATTAAGCTCTACAACGTTCGAGATTGTAAGTACAGAACTGAAGATGATTACGATCTGAAGCACTTCGATACGAGCTTCAAAGTGAACGAATTGCAAACCGTCGACTTTGTCGTGGTGCCATTCAAGGACGCGCCTGTGTTGGCACACACCATGTTGAGTTTTGGCTTGAGCGACGGAGATCAGGTTGTCGTAAGTGTAGAAGCTCGACTGGAGAAGGATGAAAAGTATACGCCAATGGCCGGAGCATTGAAGCAATATGAGTTGATGTATATTTTGGGAACCGAGCGAGATTTGATTCGATTGCGAACGGATGTTCGGCAAGTGGAGGTTTTTCTGTACCGTGCGAAAGCGACACCAGAAGATGTACAAGCTCTCTTCCTGGATATTATCAAGCGAACGAATACCCTAGCTAAAACGCCTGAGTTCTATGATACGTTGACCAACAATTGCACCACCAATCTTGTAACGCATGTCAACAACTTACGTCCTGGAACGATTCCAGCAGATTTACGAATTTTGTTCCCAGGTTATTCGGATCAGTTAATTGGACAACTAGGCTTGATTGAAGGTGGTGCCGAGGCAACGGCGATGCGGGCCCGGGCTGCTGTATTACCGACTAGCGGGCTGCAACTTACCGCGCGCGAGTATTCGCAAAAGATACGAAGTCGGTATTAGTATGGTCGACTAGATCGACCGCTCGTCACAGGTGTTGGGTTTGTGTTATTAGGGGGGGAAAGTCGAGGAATCGCCAGCCGTGGCTGAAATTCGACGATTCGGGGGGAAGAGATGGCGAGTTAGTAATTACGAATTAGGAATTACGAATTAGGAATTAGGAATTACGACATAGGAGCGACGAATTCCACTGCGGGATTTTTTCGCAGCGCGACATCAATAGCCACAGCTAAACCTAGGCCTGAGATGATGGTGTGCAAAGTAGGATCGTCTCTAACCAACTCTTCCAGCGTTCCGCTTGTTCATTGGTCATGGGCGATTCGCTCGTGATGGGAATGGGAACAGTTTGTTGGCCATTGACCCAAGTAACGGTTCCGTTCCATAGACCGCTCTCGTCAATTTGCAGACGCAGTTGGCAAGGATCACGCTGTGGGCGATTGGCAAAGGTGGATTTCAAATCTAGTTGGCCGAGCTTGTGCCACGTTGACTCCCCTTGGTTGGTACCTTCAATGATTTGCACAAGTGGTGGCAAGTCGGCACCGGGTGGCGGGCGCATGTTGCGTTGGATCGAAAAGGGTAAAGGGGAGCCTTTCGGGGCCAATACTCTTGGTACCGTTTTGCCCGATTGAGCGTCTCGAAACAATAAGCCCAGATCGTATGTCGCCGAAGTAACCACACGCGGAAGAGCGGGAGGAGCTTGGATGGTTGGCATCATATGTTGCGATTGGATCGCTGCACCAATCGCCAAATCAGCTTTTGATTGGAGGGATGAGGTCGGGTTGTGGCTCAAGAAGCGTTCGATCATGGAGCGAAGTTCGTCAAAACGCGCCAAGCTTCCCATCCACAGAACTTGATCGATGTCGAATGGATCGATGCCCGATTGCTTCAGAGCATTTTCGACATAATGCTTCAGCATGAGACATGGCTCTTCAGCAATGGCCAGCATTTCGCGTCGAGACAATGTGCATTGAATCGATTTTTGCTGAAACTCGAAACGAATATCCACTTTTGAAGCGGTAGCGAGTCGATCGAGTGAGAGTTCGACGGTGCGCTGCAGGCGAGTTGCACCGATAATGTCTTGTCGAACATCGGTGCCGAATTTCTTTTGAAACTGTTGGCACAAATGTTCGGCCAACAGATGTTGCCAACGGTAGGTTCCACGCAACCAATCACCAACGGTCGCAAGACAACGAATCTCTAGTCCGCGAATCGCAGCGACGGATACTTCAATTCCTGAAGCTCCGGCATGGATGAGCAACCAATTCTGCTCCGCTTCGCGCGGTCGTTCGGGCGAATTGAGTTTCGCCGAAATATCCAACCATGCCAAAGCGGCAGCCATGGGACGGTCTAATAGTTGTAGTACTTCAATGCCGGCGATTTTGCAGGCGTTCAGCACCGAGTAGCGGCGCAATTGGTCGTAGCATGCCGGTACAGTTACCACGGCATGCGTGGCAGCATTTTGAATGGTGGCCGTTGCATTCGCTAAGTATTTCAACAATACGGCTACAGGGACTTCAGGAGGGACGATGCGACCGCAAAAAGGCCGATCGAGGTAGGGAAGGCCAAGCCAACGCTGTAATCCATGATAGACTTTTTCGGGCGCAATCTGGCGACGTGCAATAGCATCGGCCCCGAGATAAATCTGGTTTTCTTGACTCCAGATCATATTACGCAATAGTTCTTGTCCACCTGGAAGCGGAACGAGCTTAGGGCCTTCATTTTTGTCAAAAATGGCGGCGGAAGAATTCATCATTCCAAGGTCGATGGCAAAAGCAGCCGCATTCTTGTTCATCCGCGTGATGACGGTGCCCGGGTTGGTTGAGGACTCTGTGACCAATTTGGGTAACAAGACTTTGGCTGCCGCTGCTTGGGCCGAGCCATGGGAAGTGAGCAAGTTCAATCGCTCTAAGTTCTCAAGGAGTTCTTTCCCAGAGCGGAGACGATCATCGGGGTTCTTAGCAATTAGCTTTTGAAAGATGGCGTCGACGCGGAGGTCGATATCCGGCCGAACTTCATACAGTGCAGGAGGTTGCTGACGGACTTGAGCTTGGGCGATTTGCATCGGATCGCCACTGAACATCATCCTACCCGTCAGCAAGTAAAACAATGTTGCTCCCAAACTATACAGATCTGACCGATGATCTACACTGTCTGGGCGACTGATTTGTTCGGGCGACATGAACTCGACGGTACCGATCAATCGAGATGAAGAGTTCTTGGATTCAACAGCTTCACCGATTTGCGCCAACCCGAAATCGAGGATCTTCAGCACTCCTTGCCGATTCATCATCATGTTGCTGGGTTTGATGTCGCGATGAATGATGCCAAGTCTATGTGCGTAGTCGAGTGCAGTGGCCGCTTGTCGCAGAACTTCAATGGCTTCGCTGGCAGAGAGTGGACCTTGCTCCGAAATGCGTCGCGAGAGGACCACGCCTTCGATGAGTTCCATTACCAGAAAATGAATTCCTTGGTGCTGACCTGCATCGAAGGCTGTTACGATATTAGGATGCATCAAGCGGGCTACCGCACGCACTTCGGCATAAAAGCGGTCCACCAGACTTTGATTGGAAGACAAAGAAGTGGGCAGAATCTTTAGCGCCACCTGACGGTGCATGATGTGGTGTTCTGCGCGAAACACTTCCCCCATGCCCCCTGCCCCGATTTTTTCGATGAGGACATAGTCGCCAAGCATCGGAAGCTGCTGCTGAGGCTGGGTATTTTGTAGCGGCACAAATTCTGCTTGGAGCTCGAACTCGTCACCCGAATCGGAATTGTCCTGCGGTACGATCCGCGTAACTGCATGGTTGGGAGTAGTCTTGGTGGATCCGGTTCGCGCAACCGTTTCATTGTTTGAGCGAGGATATTGTTGCAATGGATCGGAGTGAGGGACGCTGTTATTGGACTCAGCGGGCGCGCGGAGAGACTCCCCGGGAGATTGAGGCGAACTCTTGTTCTCGGACGAGTCGTTGGCCTCTTTCAAATTTGTTCCCCCGGGAAGCGATATAGTCCGATTACGATGTGATTAGTTCCTTGATCACTTTGGCAGGTTCCACGCCAGTCAATCGTTGATCCAAACCGAGGTAACGATAGCTGAAACGTTCGTGGTCGAAACCGAGTCGGTTTAGAACGGTCGCGTGGAAATCACGAATGTGAACAGGATCTTTGACAATGTTGTAGGAGAAGTCGTCGGTTTCACCGTAAACGGCACCAGCTTGAGTACCTCCTCCAGCCATCCACATAGTATAGCACCTGGGGTGGTGGTCGCGTCCATAGTTTTGAGGACTTAAGCCACCTTGCGAGTAAATTGTCCGTCCGAACTCACCACCCCAAATAATGAGGGTTGAGTCCAAAAGGCCGCGTTGCTTTAGATCTTGGACAAGTCCATAACACGCTTGATCGACATCCCGGCATTGATCGGGAAGTCGCCCAGCTACGTTAGCATGGGTATCCCAGTTGTTATGGTAAACCTGGATAAAACGCACGCCTCGCTCGACCATTCTTCGTGCTAGTAGGGCTGTGTTGGCAAAAGTGCCGGGCTTCTTGGCTGCTTCACCATATAATGCATAAGTTTGCTCGGTTTCCTTGGAGGTATCGGTAAGTTCGGGAACCGAGGATTGCATTCTGAACGCGAGTTCATATTGTTGAATGCGGGTATGGGTTTCGAGGTCACCTACTTTGCGGAAATTGATCTCATTGAGTTGCTTCAGTGCATCCAGCGTTTTGCGTCGTACGTTAGCATCAACGCCATTAGGATTATTGATGTAGAGAATCGGATCTCCAGCTGCTCGGAATGATACTCCTGCATGTTCACCAGGTAGATAGCCCGATTGCCATAAACGAGCCGATATAGCTTGAACCTGTTCGGTGTTGGTGGGTTTAGCGACCAATACCACGAACGTTGGCAAGTCGGCATTGAGGGAACCCAATCCGTAGGAAACCCAGGCACCCAAGCAGGGACGTCCCGTCACTTGGTTTCCGGTCTGCATATACGTAATGGCGGGTTCATGATTGATGGCCCCTGTATGCATGCTGCGAATGAAAAACAAATCATCAGCCATCTTGGCTTTCCAAGGAAGCAGTTCGGAGAACCACATTCCTGAGGGGCCATGTTGTTCGAATTTATATTTGCTTGGCGCAATCGGGAATCGCGATTGACCACTTGTCATTGTGGTTAGACGTTGTCCATTGCGCACGGTTTCAGGGAGGTCTTTATCGTACCAATCTTTCATCTGCGGCTTGTAATCGAATAGATCCATCTGCGGCGGTCCACCGACCATGTGCAAATAGATCACATGTTTGGCCTTGGCCGGAAAATGGGTCTTGGGAGCCGGAATCAATTTCTGTTGATCGGCTGCCGCCAATGGATCGGCAAGTCCGGTCAGCGAAGCCAGGGCCGCCCATCCAAGCGCATTGCCACCGCGTTGAAAGAACTGTCGTCGCGTTTCTGCGCGTACATAATCTTCCAGCATGGATGATGGAACTTCACCTAGTTCTTTACGTGAGCCGAACATAATTTGTCTCGCTATTTGAAAGGGCACCTTGTGACCCACCTCCAATTTCCACCCTGTTTGCTGGCAGAAGATTGGGTCGATGCTCATCTATCTCTGCTTACTTGTTTAATACTTCATCCAGGTTCAAGATCTCGTTGACGATCATGGTCCAGGCAGCAACTTCAGCTTCGGATAGATCGGTGCTAGCAGGTTTCTCACCTACTTGCATCAGTTCTTTTGCTTTGGCTGGTTCGGCTTGGTAGATTTTCAACAGATCGTTTAGGCTGGCTACAACAATCGCTTTTTCTTCTTCCGTCAATACTCGAGATACAACACGTTTGCTCAAATAATTCAACCGTTCATCCATGTCATTGCTATGATGCAAAACAGTAGCGGCAAGAATTCGAGCTGCTTCAATGAACTGTGGATCGTTCAATGTCACAAGAGCTTGTAAAGGTGTGTTCGTTCTATCACGACGCACGGTACATGTTTCGCGCGAGGGAGCATTGAAGATTTCCATCGAGGCTGGTGGGGCTGAGCGTTTCCAGAATGTGTATAAGCTTCGTCGATAGAGGCTTTCTCCCATGTCTCGCTTATAATCCCGCGTATTGCTGCCGATCATGGCGACAGCTTCCCATACACCGTCAGGCTGATAGGGCTTAACGCTTGGTCCGCCAATCTTTGGAGTCATCAGTCCGCTGGCGAAAAGTGCGTAGTCACGAACCATTTCAGCGTCCATTCGAAAGCGTGGGCCGCGACTCAAGAAGCGGTTGGCTGGATCCTTGGCAAGCTTGACATCCGTAACTTCCGCTGACTGTCGATACGCAGATGAAGTGAGAATCATGTAAAACAAACGCTTCACATCCCAGCCATTGGAACGGAAATCGATTGCCAACCAATCCAATAACTCCTGGTTAACTGGAAGTTCGCCCGCAATTCCGAAGTCGCCAGAGGTGCGTACGATTCCAGTCCCAAACACTTCTTGCCAAAACCGGTTGACGGTAACTCGTGCTGTTAATGGGTGTTCGGGCGTCACTAGCCATTTAGCAAAGCCCAAGCGATTCTTGGGGAGCGATGCGTCCATGGGAGGCAGAATGCTGGGGACGTCTGGTTTTACTTGATCGCGTCTTTGATCATATTCGCCACGATGAAGGATGAAGGCTGATGGTTCTTCGCCGCGTTCGACCATGATGTGAGCGATCGTGCCTCGGCGCCGAATTTCCTCCTTTTCGTTTTGTAATGCAAGGAGTTTTTGCTGGGCTGCTTTGAATACATCGTCTTTCTGTGTCAGATACCAATCAAAAAGTTCTTGGGTTTCTTGGTCAGATCGGCCGGCAGAAGTCTGAACGAGATAAGAAATTCGCGAATCGCGTGCAAGCACGTTTATTTCTTGTTCATTTAGTTCACGACCATAAATTCGCAGATCTTGCAGACCGGTGCCGGGAGTAAAGTCAGAGTTATTTCGTTGACCGATTTTTAGTGGGACGTCGGTGTGCAGCGTTTCTGTCAACGAGTTATTCGATGGTGCAACCACCTGTTTGGCGCCGTTGACGAATATCTGGATACCTTCGGCTTTGGACGAGCCGTTGTAGCTGATAACGACATGATTCCATTGGTTCGGTGGTAGAGCATCACGCGTTAATGTCTTGATCGCATTTTCCGGCCACTTGTTGACCAAATGGGTCCCCACTTTTCCTTGTTCCAACCAAACATCCCAGCCGCGATATCCATCGGTGTCGTTCATTCTTGCAATAACCGAACCGCCCTGTTTCGGATTGGCAAGTTTGATCCAGAGTGCAATTGCAAAGGGTTTGTCACGCTCGAAGTCGCCAACAGCAGCAAACTCGGGAACAGCAGTCGTTTGATTTTCCCAACTCTTGGGGCCAAGAACCCCCGGTTGCCATTTCGTATCAGCGGCTAACAGCAAAGTGCGAACTTGGTTTTCGGTCGCATAATGAACGGTGCGCCCTTCGCCGTCGTCAAGTGGTGCGTGAAACTGTAGCGAATCGTTCGGCGGGCTATAGTTGCGGAATTGTTTAAGCGTTTCTGGTTGACTAGTCCAGGCTTGGAATTCGGGGCGAGCGGCCTCCCGTCGTTGATTGAGTTGGGATTGCGCTTCGCTGATTTCCGCATCGATTACATCCCAACGCTGCCGATCTTCGGGCAATGGAACAGCGATGATGGGGGGAGTGTCCTTAATATTTCCATCCATTGGGTTTTGCGTTGTGTTGTTGAAGAACGCAGCAATGGAATACGATTCTTTCATCGATAAAGGATCGAATTTATGATCGTGACACACGGCACAGTTCGCCGTTGTTCCAAGCCACACGGCAGCTGTTGTTTCCAACCGATCACGTGTGTAAAGAACGGCGTATTCTTCCGGAATCACACCTCCTTCGTTGGTAGTGATATTGCAGCGATTAAAACCGGTTGCGATTTTTTGGTCGAGAGTCGGGTTGGGGAGGAGGTCGCCTGCCAACTGCTCAATGGTGAATTGGTCGTAAGGGAGGTTACGATTGAAGGCTTGTATGACCCAATCTCGATAAGCCCAAATCTCTCGGTAGTTGTCGAAATGAATTCCGTGTGAATCGGCATAACGAGCATAGTCAAGCCAGTATCGTCCGCGATGTTCTCCCCAGCGTTCCGATTGAAGTAGCCGTTGTACATACTTCTCATATGCATCCGGGGAAGTGTCACTCAGAAATTCATCAAGCATTTCGATGGTAGGTGGCAGACCAGTAACATCGAGTGCAGCTCTGCGGGCTAAGGTAGTGCGATCTGCTTCCGGGGCTGGTTGCAAGTCCATCGCTTCGAGTCGATTCAATACAAACCGATCGATAGGATTCTTAACCCAAGCCTCATTCTTTACCGCAGGCGGATCTTTAGGTTGTGGAGCGATGTACGACCAATGCGGTTGGTAGGGAGCTCCGGCAGCGATCCACTTTTCCAACAGGGCAATTTGTTCTGCAGATATCTGTTTATGAGCGCTGGGCGGAGGCATCACCAACTCAGCGTCGGTGGAACGCATGCGTTCCAACAAAGAGGACTCTGCGGGCTTACCTTCAACGATAGCCGCAGCTTCAATGGCAGCTTCACGTTGATCGAGTCGCAAATCGCCTTTGCGGGCGGCGCTATCTGGGCCGTGGCAGGCGAAGCAGTTTTCAGCCAAAATGGGGCGAATATCGCGGTTGTATTCAATGGTCTCATCTGCGTTTACTGCAGATGATATAGAGAGCGTCGCGAAAATCAGTCCAGAAAACGCTCGCAAGACATGGGCGCGTTTCATCGGTGCAACCTGGGAGCAAACGGTGGGAAATGGAAACGCCCAGCGGTCGTTTCCGGTGGGATCAACTACCGTTTATTGTACCAACAAATAGAACCACACACAAAATGCGTAGTGTTGGTTTATGGATGAGAACGGCCCGTTAATCACCCTTCATTGGTGATTACGGCTGCTTTAGGGGCAGTTATCTCGCCTTGCGAAAAAACGTCGCATCCCCCGGAATTCCTGGCGGCCTAGGAGAGGGAAGGCATTTCGGTCGCCGGGGCAGCGGAAATCAGGTTAGGGCTAGTGACAACTCCAGGGACCGAGCCGTCCAAACGAAAGATCCTGCCGCTTTCGCCCGCAGAGGTATTGATGCTACCCGAGCTTTCCGTTTTCGAAGATGCAAGGGCTGCCACTAGGGCAGGGGACGAATGATCCAAGCTGGGAAGGCAATCAAGGATCCTAGCCCAGCCTAGTGGAAGTCGAGTCGACATAAAAACTAACCCAAAAGGTATCGGTGGTAAAACTGCCAGATCTTTCTCGCCAAACTCCGGCCCAACGACCAACGTCGATTAGGGACCATCGCTTGAACGCGTACTCCCGAATGGAGATCCACACCAGAAGTCGGATCAACTTCCATGGTGATCGAGAAATAGGCTTCACCAGCCTTTTGGGTATAGGGATCAATGCCAATGTCGCCACCCCCAAGTTGCGTCAATGCAGTTTGATCGATTCGTGACTGACTAGCCCGAGCCACGCCGGTAACATGTCCATTGAGACGTTTACCTGGTTGCCCGATCAGTTCAATCTCAACTGCATCGCCGACCGTCACTTGTGAGTCGGAAACTTCTTCGTCCGTCGCCAAAGCTCGGACGATCCATTTACCAGACTCGAGTTTGAGTAGTGGTTCGCCCGATTGGAAGAAACGACCCGCAAAATCGCTATTCTGCCACTCTGCCACTACCCCATCTTTGGGTGCACGGATTGTCAAACGCGCTATCGCCCTCTCGACATCCTGTAAATCGAGTTCTGCTTGCTGCAATCTTTGCTTGAGCAATCCGAATTCAGTTGGGTTCGTCTGAAGCGATTGAAGCAATTGAGACTGAAGTTTCGACACTTCTGCCTTTACCGCAGAACGACGTGTTTCCAGCTCTTCATTAGTGAGTTGAAATAACACATCTCCCGGTTGAACGTTTTGAGAGAGCTTGAAACCGACTTGAGAAACGAAGCCTGGTTCGGGAGCACGAATGAACGTTTCGCTTTCGCGCCCGACAATTCCCGTAAAGGAGATGGCAGTCCAGATAGGCATCACAATGAGCGCCGTTAAGGCAGCTGCAGAACTACCAATCAGGATCACAGCTCGACGTCGAGAGCCGCGAGTTTCGGGTTGGAATAACAAGTATCGGACAACACGATCGACGGTTGGGATAAGTCCTACAAACAGATAGAACAGGCCTAACAGCAACCCCACCGTTGGGATCTGCAAGGCAAGGAATGTAAATATGCCGAGTGTAACGACGATACGATAAATATCGGAGGCTGCCCCAAAGAGCGTGTACAAGCGGTCGCTCCACCAAGTTACTCCGATTCGTGGTGCTTCGATGCCAAGGAAAATGCGCTTGAGGCAGTTGTGCATCGAAGCCGTCGCCAAGCGTTTGAGATTGGGAATGCCCAATAGGTCGCACAGAACATAGTAACCGTCAAACTTAAGCAATGGATTCGCATTGAACATAATCGTTACTACTGTCGAGATTACGATCGTGTAATGAGCGATGGAGTTGATGAGGCCAGGTTGGGAAAGCGACCAAACAAAGACGGCTGCTATCGCAATTAGCGATTCAAAATACATGCCTGCCAAATTCACCGCGATCCGTTGCCAGCGCTCACGGAAACCCCACGCTGACGAGGCATCGACGTAGGCGCACGGAGTTCCGATGATAAAGAACAAACCGACTTCGGGGACATTTCCGCCGAATACTTTGCAGGCGTAAGCGTGGCCCAATTCGTGCCAAGCTTTAAGCACGCACAAAATCAGCAAAAGCAATGGCAAGCTTTTGAGTGCCAATAGCGAAGCGGTCGCATCGCTGAAATCTGCCCAGCGAGCGCAAACCATATAGCTGGCCAAGCAGACCATTCCCAACCACAAGGCTAAAAACCAATTTTGAAACAGTGGCCAAGCGAATCGCTTGGTAACGTCCAAGAATCGATCTGGATTCATGAGTGGGACTTGGAACGAAATCAGCCGCATCGGCAAACTGGCTTTTTCTTTCTTTCGTCGTTCGGCAAATCGCTCATACAAAATCTTGCCATCGACAATGGGAAGTAGGATCAAGTTATGGCGTTGCAGATCCACAATGAATTGATAGAACTCGTCGCGCTGATCATTCTCGATGATTCCAGCGGCTGCCAGTTTCGTAAAGGCCTGTTGCACACTCTGCATGTGTTCAAGGTGCAAGAAGACTTGATAGTCCTCCTGAGCCAACGAACAACTGTTGAATGTGATGGGGTCGCGAATAACATATTGCACGTCGCCATTGGAAACTTGTCGTGAGATTTCAAGGTCACGTCGAAGTCCAATCGACAAAGGAGACAGCATGGCAATGATGCGTTCCTTTTTGGCGGCAAGTTCGGCTTGTGCTTTGTTGGTAGTCATGGCAATAGCGGCAGGTTGATTTGAGTTGGGTGTGCTCATAGTTGCCAAACCTTTCGTTGGATATAACGGATAGGTTTCTGCAATAGGATCCACCAGCCTGGTTGTTTGCCAACCGATATTTGAGCAAAGCCAGATACACCGAGTTTAGAGTCAGTTCCGAAGTCGCTTCCCTTGCCGATGGCCTTGATGATATTCTCGCCGTTCTCGGAAGTGCTAGCTGTTTCGACTCTCTCAAGAGCAATGGAGTACCAATGATCTGGTTCCGCAGCGGTTACGAAATGCCCTTGCTGGCCCGCCTTTATCTCCATCCCTAAATAATCGGGAATCTGCAATTCCACTTGCTGAGACGTCGCTGGAGCAAAGTTGAGCAATTGTTCGCCTAAGGCAACGGTTTCGCCCTCGCGTTTGAATAAATCGCTGTCGAAAACGGTCCCACCCTCGTCCGCCTTCACGACCGCTTGAGCGAGCTTGGCTTCGACCATCGTCAATTCGTTGCGAATGGCTTCCAAATTCGCTTTTTCTTCTCCTGCCTTTGCTGTTTCATCGGCCTGGAGGAAACGAATCATAGCTTGAGTGCGTGCGTTGGTTTCTGCTTCGAGCTTGGCTTTGCGAGATACCAGTTCGTCGGTGTCCATTTCAAACAAGATGGAACCTGCGGCGACTTGTTCCCCGTTGCGATAATGGACTTTCTTGATCTTTCCAGCAAACGGTGCCGAGAAAATCCGTGGATTTGCACTGACAAGTTTGCAAGGAACATTCAACGAATGCGGCCAAGAAAGGAACAAAAAGGCGCCAGTCGCCGCAATCAACGAGACAGCTACCAGCTTGCGAACGGGGCCACTTAGATATTGGTGAAGGGCTTTGTCCGCATGAGTTGACAAAAGGCTCCAAACATTCCGGCTTAGATCGCGGGCTACTTTAACACGTTCCGCAATTCGCGATTGGTATTGATCTAAGTACGCGAGTTCAGCAGAAGTAAAGGGCTGGCTTTCGTCTCGACGCAAGCTGCATACGGCGATTACGTTATCTTCAAACTTGATTGGGATTGACAAGCATGAACAGTTACTGCTACTTGCTCGCCAAGCATGATGGAGGCCGCAATTTAACTTCGTAGTGGCGGGGCCATTCGCGCTATCGATCTGAACCAAAATGGTGTGACCACAATCGGAAACTTCTGTCATAGCTTGCTCGATGGTGATGCATCCAGGCGAGCGGCGATAGACAGAATCATGACCAGAAATAGCCAAGAGTCGCAATTGGTTCTTTTCAACGATTCCAAACGAGACGTCTAAACACTGAAGTTCATTTCGCAAACCATTGACTAATTGATATGCAAGAGGCGTAGGATCGTCCCAAAACTTGCTTTGGCAAAACGTCTCCAAAAATGTAGGAGCGGGGCCATTCGATTCCTTGCCTTGCGCTAAGTCCGGTTTTCGAACTCCGCTGCTGATCTGCGAAGCATTGGAAGCAGCCGAAAAAGTCGACGAAATCATTGCCTTAAGCAAATTCTCAAATTCCGTCAGGTGTTGTTTGGCTGCGGTTGCATCGCTTGTTTGAATTACGACGCTGGCCACACCAATCGGACCTTTTTCCACAGACTGGATGGGGAGAGTAAGCACAGCCATTCTTGTGCCTGAAGTTCTTTCGGCAAAGAAACTGGCTTGAGGCTTCTGCGTGGAAATACATTCCAACATGGGAACAGAGCAGAGTTGCTGCCACGTTTCCGCTGGAATGTCGCCAAAGTGGATTGCGTGCTCGAAGGGACGACCGTCCAAGTCGATCTTCAATACCAAATACGGCGAACAAAAATGTTGCGCCATGGCTTGTGAACCTTCGGTCACAGATTTACGCATATCTGTGGGACCATAAGCCAGGGATTTGATAAGGCTCAACGTTCTTTGAAAGCTTGAGTCCCCTTTTACTGACGTATTCGATGAACGATTGTCTTTTGATATGTTTGATTCAGTTTGCATGATAACCACCCCTACGTGTTTCGTGCCCGTTTTCGGTAATCGAGACTATTTCCCGGCAAAATGAACGACAAAGCCCGCTGGGAGTTTTGTCTCGGTATTGTCAATCTCGAATATGCAACGCAATGTGTCAGTGCTTGGGTCAACGACTGGTGCAATTGCGGTCAGTTTGCCTTCAATGCTTTGGATTCCGCGAAAGTTTGTTCCCAAAGAATAGGTCTGCCCTACTACCAGCTCTTCGAAACGTCTGCTCGGGATGTGTAACTCAACTTTGAGTGTATCTACATTGACTACTTCTAAGACGACATGATCTTCTTGAATTCGCTCGCCAATGTTGGCTTTGATGCGATGCACGACGCCGTCAAATGGGGCGTTCAGACTCAGTTGATTGATACGCTCGCGTTCAATGGTAACTTTTTCTTGGGCCAGACGGAGGTTGCCTTCTGCTGTGTTGAGGTTAGCGCGGGCTTTCTCAACGGCAGCACGAGCAAACTCAAATTCTTGGGCAGCAACCGCTCGCAAATCAGTCACAGACTCTAAACGTCGAAGCGTGTTCTCGGCTGCAGCCAATTCGGCTCGCGCTAATTCAACTGGACCTGCTTGAGCTGCAGCAACTTCTGCCGCATTGAGGTTAGCCGAAGCAACGCGATCATCCATGCGAACCATCGGTTGGCCGCTGCGCACATACTCCCCTTCCTTGACAAAGACCTCGTGCACAACTCCTGCCACATTGGGGTGCAATGTGACCTGCAAAGATGGCTTGGTGATGCCCGGAAGGCCTGTGTCAGAGGATTCCTTCGATTTCACTTCACCTGAGATACCAAAAGCAGTGGTGCCCAAAAGCACCATTATCGAACAACTAAGCCAGGTGTTCATGACGCGATAACCCTACGCATTTCGCATTGAGAACTGGAGAGAAACAATTCACTGCGAAAACTTAGGTCAAAAGTGAGCTCATGCGCACTTTGGCGGACCGAGAGCCCCAAAATGGGCAATCCGGCCGAGTAGTATGCGGATTAAGGCAAAAGTGCCGATTTAACCGCCTGTAGGACTTATTCGGTAACAACCACGGATTACGATTGCGTTTCCCCATCAGAGGGGCGCGACGATCACTCGTTTCGCCGGTCCGTGCGTTGAGTTACCCGGATCTCGTTGCGAGCGTCACTTTCAGTATTCGTTTCCTGAGGTGAAATGTTCGCACGAATCAGGTTCCAGAAAGCAATTAAGCTGCTCTGAATCGAGAATTGCTGTTGGGTTTCAACTTCCAAGTCCGATTGATTTCGGAGCAACTCTTCGGTCTCTGTAATCTCCTGCAGAGCTTCCACAGCCATTTCGAATTCCTCCATGGTTCTCACGCCGTTGCCAGATTGCGAGCCGTCTACGGTGTCGCCAAATTGCTCTGAGAGTGAGAATTCAAACGTGGGGGTTTGTCGAGCGCTGGTGTTATTCGCTGTTGCCCGTAGTAACGAATCGAACTCCCGCTCAATATCACTATCCGTTTCGAAGACATAATTTGTTACTTCGTTAGTGGTAATGTTTTCCGGGTTTAGTTCGGTGGTTGACATTTCAGCAGTTTCTTCCGTCGCAACTGCAGCAGTTTGCGGTTCGTCAGCAGGTGAAGTTTCCTGTGATGACGTCGAGGTTAACGGAATTGTCTGAGGTGAAGCTTGGCTTCCGCTGGATATCTGAGGTAGTACTTCGTCGACGACCACTTTGATAGTTTGTTGAATCACGGAGGTTGAACCGTTTGCACCTTCTACGATAGTTAGACGATAAGTGAAGTTATAATCGCCTGGTATTCCTCCATCCGTAACCAAACGCAAACTCGTAAGGTTCCAGCCATTCAGGTTTGCCCATTGCGTTGCATTTTGCGATACATAGTTGTTCGTTCCGTCAGTGATTCTCATCCCCTGTGGAATTCCCGATATTCCGAGCGTTGGGATTTCGCTTCCGTCCATATCTTCAATGTAATAGCTGATAGGGAGGGCTAGGCTACTTCCCAGATCTGTTCGCCCGCCAGTAGCAAATATCTCACCGATGTCAGCTACCGGGGCAATATCAACCGTACATGGGAAGGACTGAATAAAGTTGTTGCCCAGAGAGCTCACGACGTCCACTGTTGCTTGGATCAATCCTGAGAAGTTGTGCGGCGTCAGATATTGCAGCGATCCCAAATCCATACCGAAAACACTGACGGCTCCCGTGTTCCCGACGATTCTTGTCATACCGAATTGGTCGGTGACTTCGGTGCCTACAGGCAGCCCCCGAACAACCACATCTGTCAGCGTTTCGCCATTGGTATCAACCATATTGACCGAAATCGGCCAAGCGAATGGCGAATCTTCTGAACCTTGAACGTTACCCACCGTAACGGCCAGTTGATCACGCTGGCCTGCGATCGTAATGGCTACGCTGGCGTTATCGGTGAGCCCAAATGAATCTTCGATCTGGTAATTGATGACAACCAGAACAGACTCACCCACGGATAGGTAATCATAGGCATTCCCTGGATTGTATACCAAAATGTTACTAATAACTTGTACGCTGCCCAAGCCTTGGGTCAATTGTGCGCTCACGAGTTGAATTTGATCCCCTGGATCCAAATCGTAATCGTTGCTCATCACATTCAACGTCGCCTGTGCGTTTTCTCCAGAGTTGTAGGCATCATCGATTGCAAAGGGGAACTCATTGGCGTTTAAGACATGAATTGTAAACGATGTTTGGCTAAAGCTACCGTCATCCGATGTCGCTCGCACAATGATGTCAAGCGTTGGAGTCGTTTCATGATCTAGTGGACCGTTCTGGGTAACGACCCCAGTCACCGCATCAATGCTAAATCTTCCCCCTGCGTCGTTATCGAGTGAGTAGGTAACTATGTTCGTGGTTGCATCCAGGTCTTGAGCGATTACGGCAAGGCCAACCGTTGCGTTTCCAAGCGTGTTTTCTAGTATTTCGTTGGCTGCACTGTCGGTATCCAAGCTTGACGTTACATCAAACTCATCGACGTCATTGATTTGTATGCTGAAGTTCTGATCGGTAAAGGAGCCATCTGCAGAGGTTGCTCGTACAACAATGCTGCGTACAGCGCCGTCAACTTCACGATCGATACTGTCGGCAACTGTGACAGTGCCCGTTACTGAATCGATTGCAAATCGGCCTCCATCGTTGTTGACCAATGAGTACGAGATGGTACTGGTGGTTGCGTCCAAGTCATTTGCATAAGCTACCAATCCAACCGTGGTGCCGATGGCAGCGTTCTCGTTCACGGCGTTGGTTGAAGCGTTGGCATCCGTCACACTGCCGACATCGAATTCGTCGAGGTCATTAATGGCAATGGACATCACTTGGTCCGTAAATGATCCGTCTGCCGAAGTAGCTCGAATTGTTATGGAGCGCGAGGCCCCGTCCACTTCTCGATCGATTGCGCCGGCTACGGTAACGATACCAGTCGTACTATCGATTGCAAATCGTCCACCGTCATTATCGAAGAGCGAATACGTGATTGCATTATTGGTGGCGTCGCCATCGCTTGCTGCGGCGGTAATGCCTACTAGAGTCCCTACGTTCGCATTTTCATCGACGTTATTGCTGGCTGAATCCGCGTCGGTCACAGTGCCAACATTAAACTCGTCCACATCGTTGATCGCGATGGAGAAAACTTGATCGGTGTAAGATCCATCGGTGGATGTGGCTCGGACGGTTATTGATCGCGATGCTCCGTCGGCTTCGCGATCGATTGCACCAGCAACCGTTACGATTCCCGTTGTGCTGTCGATTGCGAATCGTCCACCGTCATCATCGAAGAGTGAATAGGTGATTGCATTGTTGGTGGCATCGACATCGCTGGCAGCAGCGGTAATGCCTACTACTGTGCCAACGCTTGCGTTTTCATTAACGTTATTGCTGGTTGCGTTGGTGTCGGTAACCGCTCCAACATCGAACTCATCGACGTCGTTGATGGCGATGGAAAACACTTGGTCTGTGTAGGAACCGTCGGTTGAAGTGGCTCGAATTGTGATAGAACGTGAGGCTCCATCTGTCTCACGATCAATTGCACTGGCAACCGAAACGACACCAGTGTTGCTGTCGATCGCAAAACGTCCGCCGTCGTTATCGAAGAGTGCATAAGTGATGGTATTGTTGGTGGCGTCGAGGTCGCTTGCTGCGGCGGTAATGCCAACTAAAGTACCCACGGTCGCATTTTCATTGACATTGTTGCTTGGAGAATCCGCGTCGGTAACAGTGCCTACATCGAACTCGTCCACATCGTTGATCGCGATGGAGAAAACTTGATCGGTGTAAGATCCATCGGTGGATGTGGCTCGAACGGTGATTGATCGCGATGCTCCGTCGGCTTCGCGATCGATTGTACCAGCAACAGTTACGATTCCCGTTGTACTGTCGATGGCAAATCGTCCACCATCATCATCAAAGAGTGAATAGGTGATTGCATTGTTGGTGGCATCGACATCGCTGGCTGCAGCGGTAATGCCTACCACTGTGCCAACGGTTGCGTTTTCATTGACGTCATTGCTGGTTGCGTTGGTGTCGCTAACGGCTCCAACATCGAATTCATCGACGTCGTTGATGGCGATAGAAAACACTTGGTCTGTATAGGAACCGTCGGTTGAAGTGGCTCGGATTGTGACAGAACGTGAGGCACCGTCTGCCTCACGATCAATTGCACTGGCGACAGTAATCACACCAGTGTTGCTGTCGATCGCAAAACGTCCGCCGTCGTTATCAAACAAAGAGTAGGTGATGGTGTTGGTGGTTGCGTCGGCATCGCTGGCTGCAGCAGTAATACCAACTACAGTACCAACACTGGCATTTTCGTTGACATTGTTGCTGCTGGCATTGGTGTCGGTGACGGAACCCACGTCGAATTCATCGACATCATTGATGGCAATCGAAAAGATTTGATCGGTGTAAGAGCCGTCGGAGGACGTGGCTCGTACGGTAATGGAGCGTGATGCCCCATCGGCTTCGCGGTTGATGGCTCCAGCAACGGTAACGACACCCGTGGTGCTGTCGATGGCAAAGCGACCACCGTCATTGTCAAACAAAGAGTAGGTGATGGTGTTATTGGTTGAGTCGGCATCGCTCGCTGCGGCGGTGATGCCTACTATAGTGCCAACGGTTGCATTTTCGCTGACATTATTGCTGATTGCGTTGGTGTCGGTGACCGAACCGACATCAAATTCATCGACGTCGTTGATGGCAATCGAGAAGATTTGATCACTGTAAGAACCATCAGAGGATGTAGCGCGTACGGTGATGGAGCGAGAGGCTCCATCGACTTCGCGGTTGATGGCTCCAGCAACGGTAACGATGCCCGTGGTGCTGTCGATCGCAAAACGTCCGCCGTCGTTGTCAAATAAAGAGTAGGTGATGGTGTTATTGGTGGAGTCGGCATCGCTGGCTGAGGCGGTGATACCAACCAACGTACCCACATTCGCGTTTTCGTTGACATTGTTGCTGGTCGCATTGGTGTCGGTCACGGAACCAACATCAAACTCATCGACATCGTTGATGGCGATCGAGAAAATTTGATCATTGTAAGAACCATCAGAGGATGTAGCTCGTACGGTGATGGAGCGAGAGGCCCCATCGACTTCTCGGTTAATGGCACCGGCAACAGTAACGACGCCCGTGGTGCTGTCGATGGCAAAGCGACCACCGTCATTGTCAAACAAAGAGTAGGTGATGGTGTTATTGGTTGAGTCGGCATCGCTGGCTGAGGCGGTGATACCAACTGCAGTACCAGCACTGGCATTTTCGTTGACATTGTTGCTGATGGCATTGGTGTCGGTCACGGAACCAACATCAAACTCATCGACATCGTTGATGGCGATCGAGAAAATTTGATCGGTGTGAGAACCATCAGATGATGTAGCGCGTACGGTGATGGAGCGTGATGCTCCATCGACTTCTCGGTTAATGGCTCCAGCAACCGTCACGACACCCGTGGTGCTGTCGATGGCAAAACGACCACCGTCGTTGTCAAACAAAGAATAAGTGATGGTGTTATTGGTGGAGTCTGCATCGCTGGCTGAAGCGGTGATTCCTACTACAGTACCAACGCTTGCATTTTCGTTGACATTATTGCTGGTAGCGTTGGTGTCGGTGACGGAACCGACATCGAATTCGTCGACATCGTTAATGGCGATCGAGAAAATTTGATCGGTGTGAGAACCGTCAGATGATGTAGCGCGTACGGTGATGGAGCGTGATGCCCCATCGACTTCGCGGTTGATGGCTCCGGCAACGGTAACGATGCCCGTGGTGCTGTCGATCGCAAAACGACCACCGTCATTGTCAAACAAAGAGTAGGTGATGGTGTTATTGGTTGAGTCCGCATCGCTGGCTGCGGCAGTGATACCTACTACGGTACCAACAGTTGCATTTTCGTTGACGTTATTGCTGGTAGCGTTGGTGTCGGTGACGGAACCCACGTCGAAT